>USBU01000019.1 GCA_900553005.1 uncultured Eubacteriales bacterium
CAAAATCAGGGCGCAAATCGCCGTACCGCACGCTGTCGGGATTAAAATGACACGTAAGTATACCCGCATTTTTGCCTCCGGTGATATCCGACGAAAGACTGTCCCCGACAATGACGGCTGCGGTTTTGTCAAAATCCGGAATCTGCTTAAAACACGCCTCGAAAAAACGTCTATCCGGTTTTACGTAGCCGATTTCTTCCGAAATAAAAATTTTTTTGAAATACCCTCCGATGCCAGCGCTGCGTATCCGTCCGTCCTGTACCCGCGCCGTGCCGTTTGAAACCAGATAAAGCGAATATTTTTTATAAGCTTCCTTAAGAAAATTTTCTGCTCCATCGACAAAATAATGACCGCGCCCCAGCAAATCCTCGTACAGACTTTTAGCTTTCTGCGCAGATACTTCAACGCCAAGCTCGTCAAACAGAAGCTCGAAGCGCATGACCAGAATCTGCTCTCTGGTGAGCTCGCCCCTTTCCAGCTTTTTCCACATTTCGGCGTTGATACGGCTGTAAAGGGCAACCGTATCGTCCGCTGGAATTATGCCGAGCCCGGATAGCGCGCCGCGCAACGCTGCCGCCTCCGCCCTTTTGAAATCCAATATGGTATCGTCAAGATCGAGTAATACGTATTTTATCAAAATTATCCCGCAATGTATTTTATTTGATAAAACTGTAGCACATTCGGCATAAATTGTCAATCGCTTACGAACTTATAATCGATCCGGCCTGCCGACATACAATGCGCCTAACTATTAAAATCAAACAAAAAACCGCCGTATCGCATGAAAACAGCGGTTTTTTAACTGATACATATTACGGCTGCCCGGCCACAGCCTTACGTCGTTAAAGCTCTATAAGCCTGCCGCCGTTCAGTCTGGACAGCTCGGCCGCGTAGCTCATTTTATGACTCATAACCGACTTGCTTATATCGGTAAGCGCTTTTCCGCCGTCGCCCGAAACAAGCGACACGAAATCGTCCACAAGACGCGCGTCGCCGCCGCCGTGTCCTGCCAGCCCCTTGGTCAGCTCCGCGACGTCAATCGTCTCGGCCGGCTCTCCGAACCGGGTAATTTTAATAAGATTCGACTCCATGTCGCCGACTATCTCGCCCTCGGTAAGATGAACCTTTATATAGCGCACGCATTTTTCGGAAAACGCCGTCATAGTAAGCTGCACGGTTACTCCGCCGTCGAACAAAAGATTTGTGACCTGATGATCCACAACGTTGTTGTCGCATCGGTAAACGCAGCGCGCAAATCTGTTTTTCTCATCCGAAAAGTGCTTTTCCAGCGCAGCCGAGTCGGCTCCGTCGCCGTAAAAACCGGTAAGCCGCAGAAATCCCTCCGCGCTGCCGCCCTTTGAATAGGCTTTTAAACAATTATAAACGCACTTGTCGCGGCATCCGCACTTATAGCAGTAGTCCGCGCTGCCCGCAGGAGCGTTTGTCTCGTTGAAATACTCCAGCGACCCGAATGAAGATACGCTTTTGCAATCCTTTCCGATCAAATAACAGAAAATATCCATATCGTGACAGCACTTCTGAAGTATCATGGGAGAGCTTTTGTCAGAATTTCCCCAATTGCCGCGCACGAAAGAATGAGCCTGATGGAAATACCCCACGTTTTCCGTCTGCGATACGGTAACTACGCGCCCCAGCGCGCCGCTGTCGATTTTATCCTTGATTATATTGTAAAACGGCGAATACCTCAGCACGTGGCATACCATAACGCGGCGGCCGAGTCTTGCGGCCAACGCCGCTATTTCCTCGCATTCCTCTTTGGTTTCCGCAATCGGCTTTTCCAAAAGCAGATGATACCCGAGCTTAAGAGCGCGCACGGCGTATTCGTAATGAGTCCTGTCCATGGTTGAAATTATAAGCGCGTCCGCAAGCTTGCCGGCGGCAAAAAACTTTTCCGGATCGGAATATAGTTTGTCTGCGGAAATACCGGTGTCGCGCACGGCGTTATCCAGCTTTGCAGCGTCGATATCGCAAACTGCCTCAAGAGCCTTTTCTCCGCATTTTCTCAATAAATGAACGTATAGGCCTCCGCGCCCGCCGTAACCTATTACCGCATACGTAAACATCTTATCATCCCTCCGCAACCAATTTTTAATATTATAACATAAAAACAATCGTTTGCAAACCTCTCCCCGAAATCTTTTTAACACAAAAAGACTTCCGGTTTACACAAAAAGACAGCGGCACGTTTACCGGCCGCCGTCTTATAAATATTCATGCTTACGTCATGGCAACTACGCCTTTAAAATCCACTCTCCGTCCTTAAGTTCTGCAGACGAATAAGCCGAAAAGTCGTATACCGCCTCAGCTCCTTCCGGCATATCTATTTTATACCTGGCTATGCCGTCCTTCACCTTCCACGAAGCCTTGATTTTTCCGAAAGCGCAGTCGTAGCTGCCCTCGGCATGAGTAAGCCTGCCCGAAAAATCGACGAACGGTTTTACCTTTATCTTTTTAAATCCGGGCGCTTCCTCGGACGGACAGATACCCAAGGAGTATTTGAACATCCATTCGCAGCACGAGCCTAAGGAATAATGATTAAACGAATTCATTCTTACGTCGCCAAAGCCGTGCTCTATCGTATAGCTGTTCCAGCGCTCCCATACGGTAGTTGCGCCGTTTACGACGCTGTAGCCCCAGGACGGATATGTCGTATTGGTCAAAAGTTTATATGCCAAAGCGCTTTCGCCAAGCTCGCACAGCACAGGAAGAAGAAATTTTACGCCTAAAAAGCCTGTGGTCAGATGGTCGGAGGCCTCGTGAATTTTTCTTAATAGATTTTCCTTGATTTCAGCTTTATCCATTACGCCGAACGCATACGCAAGAAGGTAAGCCGTCTGCGTATCGCTTTTAATCACGTTGTCCGCCCCCACAAACGCAGCGCGGAAAGCCTTGACTATGTCGCCGTAAAGCGAGTAATACTCGTCCGCCTGAAGGTCGCCTAAAGCGCTGCAGGCCTTAGCCGTCAACAGCGTCGAATACGCAAAATAAAGCGTGGACAATACCGAATGATCGGTTTCGGCATTGACGTTCAGCCAATCGCCGTAGTTATCCCACTCGGGACGGATAAGCCCGTCGCTGTTTTCGCGGCAGTAACCCACAAAAGCCTTCATTGCGCCGATATTATCGTACAGCGTCTGTTTGTCTCCGTACATCAGATAATGCTCGTATGGGATAACGGTTATCACGTCGGCCCAGCCGGCGCTGAGACGGCCTACCTCCGCAAAATAATCGCTGTGATGCGGCACGTGCGGCGCTATGCCGCCTACCGCTCCGCTGCCGAATTGCGAATCCCTTACGTCGCACAGATATTTTTCGTAAAAGGCCTTGCAATCCATATTATACATTGCGCTGCCCACAAATATCTGCGCGTCGCCCGTCCAGCCGAGACGCTCGTCGCGCTGCGGACAGTCCGTGGGAACATTGAGGAAATTGCCGCGCTGTCCCCAAACAATATTTGAATACAGCTTATTTACCACCTCGTCGGAGCAGGAAAACTCGCCCGTCTTTTTAAGGTCGGAATACATCACCTCGCCCTTTAAATCGAATATTTCGGCATTCCCTATGATCTCTAACGACATATATCTGAAGCCGTGAAAGGTAAACAGCGGCCGGAATTTTTCGACGCTGCCGCCGGCAAGCACATAAGTGTCGGTAGCCTCGGCCTTGCGCAGATTATCCGTATATACCGTACCGTCCGGATTGAGCATTTCGCCGTATTTAAAAATCAGTTTTGCTCCGCTTTCGCCCTTTACAGAGGCCGAAACGACGCCGACCATATTCTGTTTGAAATCGTAAACAAGCCGACCGTTTTTATCCGCGTACATAAATTCAGGCGTAAGCGTATGCTTAACCGTCGTTATAGGCGCCCTTTGCACGTCGATAAGGCGGTTATGGCCTTTTTCAAGACTGTAAACCCCGCTCCAACAGCTATCGTCATAGCCGTAAACGGAAAAGTCGCCCGGATCCAGCCTGTGGTCGATATACTCGCCCATATAGTTGTCGGTGCGCAGAATTTCGCCCTTAGCGGCCTTCCAGCTGCCGTCCGTTACGACAAAATCCTTTTTGCCGTCCTCATATTCGATTTCAAGCTGAGCCATAACGAAAATACGATCGCAGTAATTGCACCTTTCCATTCGGTTGCCCATATAACCCACGGCCCAGCCGTCGCCGGCAATAATACCGATGGCGTTGTCCTTTTCAATCAGTCCCGTAACGTCAAGACTGACGGACGGCATGCGCTTGCGGTAATCGGTCCAGCCCGGCGACATGTAATCTTCGGCCGCTGGCTTACCGTTTATGTAAGCCTTTAACACTCCCATCGCGCTAAGCACGAGCTCGGCTCTTTTTATTTTGCCCGCGGTATGAAATTCCTTGCGGAAATACGGCGCGGGATTGCCGTACTTTGAATGCTCGTCCTTTCTATCCCCGGTCTCGAAATTGATCCATTCCGCTTTTATAAGCATACGATTTAAACTCTCCTTATATCGTTTATATTAACGATATTTTACCATCGCAGGCGGTAATTAAGCAATGGGATTTTTTGCCGTATTAGTAGGGTTTTCAAGGTTTCAGCTTTTTCTGGCGGTATTCTCCCGGCGTCATGCCGAAGGATTTGTAAAACAGCTCGTAAAAATGCTTTTTGTCCGAATAGCCTACCTCCGACATAATCTGCTCTACCGGGCGGGCGGTGCCGACAAGAAGTTCGGCCGCCGTTTCGATTTTCTTTTCCTGAATAAATTTGACGAGAGATCTGTTAGTATGCTGTTTAAAAAGCCGGCTAAGATACGAGGGCGAAAAAAACATAGCCTGAGAAATCTCGGACACGCTTAACGACTTTGTATCGTGTCCCGAGATATAGTCGATTACCTCTCCGACGAGCCGACGCTGGAAGGACGGCAGCGGAGCGCGAGCGTTTAATGCGCATAGCCTGAACATTTTTATAAGCACGGCGGTAAGCAGAGAACGGATAACTTTAAGATAGCCCTCGGCCTTTTCCTCCTGCTCGCGCACCATGGAAAGAATATAACTCCGTATTTCCGAGGTATCGGCGTTTTGCAGACATAAGTAACCCTTAGCGCCCTTCTCCTCGGCATAGCCGCTGAAAAACATATCGTAAGCAAGCTCTATAAAATTTTCGGCGGTTATAACGCGCGTAAGAAATTCGGGATAAAAAAGACAGTTGCAAAGCGTAAACTTTTCATTGCCCTCGGCAACGTATTCGTGCTCTACCCCCAGGTCAATAATAAACATATCGCCGGCGCTTACGTCCATAGACTCATCTCCGACAATGTGCCTGCCCCTGCCGTCCAGGACATAGGTAAGCTCCACGAACTCATGGGAATGCCGGGCGGACGTGCCGTGCGTGTAAAGCTTTACCGATACGCCCTCCTCTTCCTGAATTAATTTGTTTTTACGATACTGCATGTCTCTTTCCTTATATTTCTCCGCAAGGCTTTAACTGCTCAAAAGCGGATTTTTTCGCTTTACACAACGCGCGTAACGCGGTATAATTATCATGAATATCATGTTTTATACGAATATTATAGCACACTGAAATCCGAAACACAATTTTTAAAACGCTTTAATCGAAAAATAAAGGAGAACGGACATGCAGAACGGGTTTATAGAAGTAAACGAAAAGGTACCGAAAGTAGCCGAATACGACGTCGTCGTTGCCGGAGGCGGCGTATCCGGTATTGCGGCGGTAGTTTCGGCCGCGCGGCACGGCTGCAAAACTCTGCTGATTGAAAAATCGGTCAATCTCGGCGGACTTGCGACAAACGGACTGGTCAACTTTTTCGTGCCGCTCTGCAACGGCCGCGGAAAACAGATCATAACGGGACTGGCCGAAGAGCTTTTGCGTTTGTCAATTAAAAACGGTTTCGATACGCTTCCTACGGAGTGGAAAAACGGTCCGCCCAAAGAAAAAACCGACGTGCGCTACGTCACAAGGTTTTCGGCGCCGATCTTCTCTCTGTCGCTTGCCGAACTGCTTGTAAAGGAAAACGTCGATATACTGTACGATACGGTGGTTTCTCAGCCGGTAATAACAAAGCCGGGAAAAATCGACGGACTTATCACCGAATCCAAGTCCGGACGCGAATTTTACGCGGCCAAGGTCGTCGTAGACGTCACCGGCGACGCGGACATACTTTACCGCGCCGGCATACCCACCGTCGCCGGAAAAAACTATTTTACCTATTACGCCTTTGCCCAAAGCCTTGACGGCATGAAAAAAGCCGCGGAGGCGGGCGACATTTCCAAGGCGCTCTCCTGGGCATGCGGAGGAAACGCCTCTCTTTACGGGAAGAATCAGCGCGAGGGCGAAAGGCTTTACGAGGGCACCACAAACACTGACGTAACCGAATACATGCTTAAAAACCAGCTGCTGGCGCTGAACGACGTAAAAAAACACGACCGCACCGGCTACGACGTGGTATGTCTTCCGTCTATGGCTCAGCTGCGCACAACGCGGCGGATAAACGGCGAATATACGCTTACCGAAGCTGACAAATACCGCCATCACGAGGACTCGATAGGCGCGATATGCGATTTCGATAACCGCGATTACCTCTACGAGGTGCCCTTCCGCACATTATACAGCAACGCCGCGCAAAACGTGATCACCGCCGGCAGATGCGCGTCGGCCGAGGGGTATGCCTGGGACGTGCTGAGGGTAATTCCGCCGGCAATTCTTACCGGTCAGGCGGCGGGCACGGCGGCCGCTATAAGCGTCGAAACGGGTAAGCCCGTAATAAAAACCGACATTGCGCGTCTGCAAAAAACGCTGGCCGACGACGGGGTAACGATTCATTTCGACGACAGCCTTGTCCCCGAAAGGGAAAACAATGACTTAAAGGACGACAACGGACACATTTAAGCCGAATATAATTTCGATTGATACCGGCGCGGAAGCCATTACGTATTTTAGCCCTGCTTAAACGAAAACGGCGGAGAAAAATCTCCGCCGTTTATTATCCTATGCGTACTTGTGAACTATAGCAAGCATTTTATCAAAGCTGTCCTCCATTTCGGAAACCAGCTTAAACTGAGTTCGGCATCTTATAAGGTTGTGCTTATCTTTCGACACCTTAAAATAATTATCGCCGTCCAAGTAATCGGTCAAAAATCGTATTCCGCATTCCAGCGTCATCATTACCGAGCCGAGCGGCATGCTGTCAACCTCGGCCGGACTTAAAACTCCGCCCAAAGCCCCTAAAAATCCGCGTGAATATACGTCGAAAAGCGCAAGGGAAAAATGCACCTTTTCAAGATTTTCCTCATCCTCGAGCGCGGTGCTGCATCCGAAGCGAACCGAATCTCCGAAATCATAGCAGACGCTGCCGCTCATGACCGTATCGAGGTCGATAACCGCCACGGCTTTGCCGGTTTTTTCGTCCAACAAAACGTTGTTGAGCTTGGTATCGTTGTGAGTAACGCGGCTTTTGAGCCGTCCGGAAGCCAGCATATCGACCAATCTGCCGCATACTCCGCGCCTGTCTGTCGCAAATTTGATTTCCTCCGCGCATTCGGACGCCCGACCGTATTTGTCGGCCTCGAGCGCTTTAACGAAATTGTCGTAACGCACGCGGGTATTGTGAAAATCTGGAATAACGTCGTGGATTTCTCCCGCGTCAAAACCGTTAAGCAGTCTTGCGAATCTGCCGAAGCCCACTCCGCTCTCGTAAAAATCGTTTTCGTTCCGGGCAAGATTGAGCGAAAGCGTTTTGTCTATGAAGAGATACACTCTGTAATACTTATCGCCGAAGCGGTAATATTTTTTGCCGTCTTTAGTATAAATAAGCGTCATTGCCTCGCGCTCGGGATCTCCGCCGGCAGAAACGATACTGCTCTTTGCGTGCGCAAGCACCTTCTCGATATTGCCCATGAGAAGATCCACGTCCTTAAAAACCGAATTGTTTATGCGCTGAAGTATGTACTTGCGCTTTGTCGTAATAATGAGATAAGTATCATTGATATGTCCGTCGCCGTAAGGCGTGTACGATTTTACGTCGCCCTCGATCGCAAACCTTTCTGCTATCTCGTTCAGCTGTGCCGTCGTCATTAATTATCCTTTTTTCCTCTCTTAAAAGCGGAGTTTATACTGTATTATATTTATAATTTACCAAAGCGGTGATTAACGCGCAAGTATTTTGCACCGATATATTTTCCGCTGTAAACAAAGTGTCCTATTGTGCAAAAAATTATATATTAACGCCTGCGATGAGAAATTCGGCGCCGCCCTCCGTGACAACGGCTTTTCCGGCCGGCGCGAAAAACGCGTCGCCCTTTTTCATCGGCAGACCGTTGATCCGTCCGGAGCCGGATACGCAGATAAACGCCATAAAGCTGTTTTCCGCCCGAAAGCTGCCTGCGCCAAAAGCGCGGTAAACGGAAAAATATCTGCACTCGGCAAGCTTTTCAGCTCTGTCCGCAAATAAACCGTCGGAAAAAATATTTCCGCGCGGAGAATATTTTTCAAGCGTCATAACCTCAAGCGCGCTATTTAAATGCAGCTCTCTCGGTTTTCCGTCCGCGCCCCTCCTGCCGTAATCATACACGCGGAAAGTCACGTCAGAGCTTTGCTGTATCTCGGCCACGGTAACGCCCGCGCCGATAGCGTGCACGGTTCCTGCCTCGACAAAAAAGCAGTCGCCTTTTTTTACCGGAATAAAATTAAGCAAAGCTTCTATGGATCCGTTTTTCGCGGCTGAAGCCGCTTCCTCTGCCGTAACGGTACGATTGAATCCCATATACAGTCCGGCATTTTCCGCAGCGTCCGTAACGTACCACATTTCCGTCTTTCCGAAGCCCAGTCCGTGCGAAGCGGCGTATTCGTCGCCGGGGTGAACCTGAACGTAAAGCGGCGCAGCCGCGTCGATAAATTTAATAAGCACGGGAAAATTCCCGAAAGCGGCGGCCGAGCTTCCCCAATCGGATTTGCCGGCAACCGTATAAAGCGGCTTGCCGTCGTCCGGACCGCCGTCGATAACGGACGGAGCGCTTTCCAAAAATGACAGCTCCCACGTTTCGCCTATACGGCCGCGACAGCCCTTTTTGCCCCAGCCGCCGATCCTTTCTCCTCCCCAAACGGGAGTCTTGACGGCCGGACACAGTTTGACAATATCCATTTAAACCCTCGAATAAAATTCTTACGACGACTATTTTAGCAGACTTAAAGCGATTGGTCAATCACAAATTGCTTCAAAACGGCATAAAATAAGTTTACTCAAGGGCTTTTTTGTGGTATCATAACCGTAGATAGCGTTACGGAATAAAATTATGCTGAAACTTGTAAGATTCTTAAAAGGATATTGGTTTAAAACGATTTCCGGTCCGTTTTTCAAGCTGACGGAAGCGGTATTTGAGCTTATTACCCCGCTGGTTGTAGCCTGGGTGATAGATTCTGCGATCCCCGCAGGACAAGCGGGCGATTTTTCCGACCTTATTACCGGCGGCATAATAATACTCGCGTTAGGCGTATTCGGTCTGATTTTCGCGCTGACGGCTCAATTTTTCGCCAGCCGCGCGTCGCTTGGCTTCGGTACGAATCTGAGGCGGGAACTTTACGCGCACATTAACACCTTTTCATACGCGGAGCTGGACAGATTTTCCACTCCGTCGCTTATTACCAGGCTGACCGCCGATATCAACCAGACGCAGCAGGCGGTCGCCATGTTTATCCGGCTTGTCACTCGCGCGCCGTTTATCGCCGTGGGCGCAATCGTCATGGCGATGCTTATCGACGTAAAGCTGTCGCTGATATTTATCGCGGCGGCGGTTCTTGTGGGCGCCGCGTTGCTGATTATACTGACTTCGACCATGCCGAAATATAAAAACGTTCAGGAAAAGCTGGACGACGTCACTCAGCTCACGCGTGAAAATCTTTCCGGCGCAAGAGTCGTGCGCGCCTTCGGGGCCGAAAACAGAGAAAAAAACGCCTTTTATAAAGCGGCGGAGAAATTAAGCTCCTCCTCTATAAAAGCGGGCGCGCTGTCGGCGCTGCTGAATCCGCTTACCTACGCGGTGCTCAATCTGGCAATCATAGCCATATTATATTTCGGAGGAAAACAGGTATATTACGGCAATCTGACGCAGGGACAAATAATAGCGCTTGTAAATTATATGATGCAGATACTCAACGCTTTAGTCGTTTTTGCCAACCTGTTGATCGTATTTACAAAAGCTTCGGCCTCAGCCGCGCGAATAAACGAGGTTTTCGACGTAAAAACCTCGATGGCCGAGGGTGCTGGATCAGAGCCGGACGAAAACGCTCCGGCCATAGAGCTTAAAAACGTAAGCTTTACTTACTGCTCGAGTCCTTCTCCGGCGCTGACAAATATAAGTCTTACCGTGCCCGCGGGGGCAAGCGTCGGCGTGCTAGGCGGCACGGGCAGCGGAAAGACTACGCTTGTAAGTCTTATAACGAGATTGTACGACGCAACCGAAGGCAGCGTAAACATCTTCGGACGCAACGTAAAGGAATACAGCGGCGCACAGCTGAGAAAGTTTTTCGGAATAGCGCCGCAGAAAGCCGTGCTTTTCGCCGGCTCGGTCCGGGAAAATATAAAATGGGGCAAGGAGGACGCAACCGACGACGAAATATCGCGGGCGCTGGAAATATCCCAGTCGGCGGAATTCGTAAATTCCTTCAAGGACGGCCTTGACACCGTTATTTCCCAAGGCGGCAAAAATCTTTCCGGCGGACAGCGGCAAAGGCTGACTATAGCGCGGGCTCTTGTCGCAAGGCCTAAAATATTGATACTTGACGACAGCTCCAGCGCGCTGGACTTTGCAACCGACGCGCGGTTAAGAAAAGCGCTGGAAAAAATGCGCCGAAGCGACGCGCTGACTACCGTCACCGTCTCTCAGCGCGCGGCGGGAGTCAGACACTGCGATATTATCGTCGTAATGGACGACGGCGCAATATCCGCGACGGGCACTCACGAACAGCTTATAAGCTCCTCCGAGCTATACCGTGAAATCTGTCTGTCGCAGAATAAGGAGGACGAACTGAAATGAAAAGCTCCTCTGCGCAAAAAACAAAAACGGGCGTAAAACCGATAAGAAAGCTGCTGACCTACGCGCGGCCGTATCTGCCGGCAATCGTCGCCGCGCTGTTTTTTTCCGCCGTGCAAATTGCAGCTACCCTTCTTGCGCCCGTAATCGTAGGAAAAACTATCGACTATATAATAGGCGTAAACAACGTAGATTTCGGAGTAATCGCCGTAAACGCGCTGTACCTTGCCATGCTTATAGCGGCAGCGGTCATATTTCAGTATTTAAGCTCGCTGTGCATCAACTTCGCCTCCTTCAGAACCATAAGAGACCTGAGACGCTACGCTTTTAAAAAGCTTAACGACGTGCCGCTGTCCTATATAGACGGCAATTCTCACGGCGATCTGATGGCACGGGTGGGAAGCGACATAGACCAGATTTCCGACGGACTGATCCAGGGCTTTTCACAACTGTTCAGCGGTATAATTACGATAATCGGCACGTTGGCATTCATGCTTTCGCTCAACTGGCTGATCGCTCTGGCGGTAGTCGTAATCACTCCGCTGTCGCTGTTTGTCGCATATTTCATTGCAAAGGGCTGTCATAATATGTTTGCCATGCAGGCTAAAAAACGGGGCGAGCTTTCCGGCCTTATTACCGAAATGCTGTCGAATCAGCGCGTAGTCAAACTGTTCGGATACGAACAGCGCGCGGAAAAACGTTTTGCCGAGATAAACGCGGAGCTTAAAATCTGGGGACAGAACGCCGCATTTTACTCCGCGATGGTCAACCCCTGCACGCGTTTTGTCAACAATGTAGTTTACGTTGCCGTATGTATATTGGGGGCGTTTTTAGTCATAAAAGGCGACGGAATTTTGGGTATGAGCGCTTTTACCGTCGGCGGGCTGTCCTGTTTTCTGACCTATGCCAATCAGTACACAAAACCGTTTAATGAGATAACCGGCGTTGTAACCGAGCTGCAAACCGCAACGGCGGCAGCGTCGAGAGTATTCGAACTTTTATCCGCGCCCGATCAGCCCTCCGACGAAGGTCTGCCCGAACTGACAAACGTCAAAGGCAACATTGAAATCGACGACGTATATTTTTCCTACGTCAAGGAAAATCCTCTCATTCAGGGTTTTTCGCTTAAAGTGACAAGCGGACAGCGCATCGCAATCGTAGGCCCTACCGGCTGCGGAAAAACTACGCTTATAAATCTGCTGATGCGCTTTTACGACGCAGACAGCGGCGAAATACGCGTTGAGGGAAAATCGACCGACGACGTTACGCGCAGATCGTTACGACTCAATTACGGTATGGTCTTACAGGATACTTGGCTTAAAAAGGGTACGGTCAAGGACAACATCGCATACGGAAAACCGGACGCCTCCGACGAAGAAATCGTCGAAGCTGCCAAAGCCGCGCATATCCATAACTTTATAATGCGGCTGGAAAACGGCTACGATACGATGCTCGGCGACGACGGAGGCAATATTTCCCAGGGGCAAAAGCAGCTTTTTTGCATAGCCCGCGTGATGCCTGTCTCTTATACACATCTCCGAGCCCACGAGACGGAGCTACA
>USBU01000020.1 GCA_900553005.1 uncultured Eubacteriales bacterium
CGAGATGTAGCTCCGTCTCGTGGGCTCGGAGATGTGTATAAGAGACAGGGCCTTGAGTACGGACAGACGGCTTATTACGTCAGCGCGCAGGTGCGCGGCGTCAACCTGGTCAAAAAGGTCGCCGTCAAGGTGTGCAATCTGGACATCACCTTTGAAATAAGCAATCTGACTCCTGCGGCCGGTGCTTTCCTGGCGGACGTAGCTCTTGTAGAAACTCCCGACGATCAGGCTGAGGTCACGCCCGACGTCAAAGTGTATGATAAGGGCGAGGAGGTCGCGGACGCTGAAATCGTTTGGACCTGTTCTGACGATACGGTTGTTAAAATCGAGGGCGGAGTCATTACGGCGCTTAAGGAGGGAGAAGCTCTTCTCACCGGAAAATACGACAATAACGACGTCGCAATTAAGGTAAACGCTTACCGTCCGGAAATAAAGCTTGATCGAAGCTATGAGATCGAGACGGCCGTCGGCGGCACGATTGTAGTTCAGGATCAGCTTGTCGGCAATATAACCGGCGCGCGGCTTAACGGTGAAAATATTTTCTCATCGTTCGACGATGAAACCAATACGATTACGCTTGATAAAGCCAAGCTTCCCACGACTGCGGCCGACATGGGCGCGAAGGATCTGATTATAGACACGGATAAAGCGCAGTATGTGGCCGAGTCCGGCGTTTATACCAAGATTCTGCGTACTGCTGACGATATTCTTAACTGGCAGAATCTTGCTTACGCGGCAGACGATTCAAAAACCTACTGGGGCGGATATTTCGTACTCGGCAACGATATCGATATGGCCGGAAAGAATTTTAACGGCAGATTCGATTATGCCAGTATGCACAACACGACGGACTGGACCGTTTTGCCCGAATATGCGGGATTAAGCTACAGAAACGGCAATACCGGAGGATTCAGAGGGGTTTTCGACGGCAGAGGCTTCAATATCGACAATCTCAATATGTCTAAATGGAACGACAGCTTTGCAGGTCAGCTTGCTGCCGGAGGAACGGTAAAAAATATATCCTTTACCAACGTGACGCTCGGGGGCGCAGCCTCGCTTATTTCATGCGGCGGTATAGGAACGATTGAAAACGTTTACGCGCATATCAAATCCGTTGCGGCAGGCAACGCCGGTAACAGCGACGTAACCGGCGTATTCTACGGACAGGATACGATGTCCGGGGCAAGATTGTATAACTGTTTTGCAGTGTTCGATTCTGCGCTTTCATCTTCCGCCGGTTTTACGGGACTAGGCGCGTACCACCTCGGCTACGGCATGCTTAACGGCGTTTACGGCGTGGGGCTCGATCCGTCGCTGGCTATCAAAAAAATCAGCAGCACAGGCGGTGGCGACGTTTACGGCGCTTGTAAGACCTACGGCGATCTGATTGCTTCCGGCGCGGAATTCGACGGTTGGGAAAACGAATTCTGGAGGGTGGTAAACGGTATACCTTATCCGAAAAATCTGACGCTTCCCGAGGCCTCCGTGCCTTCGGTCTCCGTTGACAGCGAATATGTTGGCGCGGGCGGAAGCTTTACGGTCGGCGGCTTATCCCGCTATGATGTAATCGAGCTTTCGATGGAAGCTCAGGCCGCAGGCGTTAAGATTTCCGGAAACAGAATAACCGTTCCTTCCGAGACGGCTAAGGGCACCGCGATTGAATTTGACGTTTATTCGATTTTCGATAAGACCAAAAAGCAGACGCTGTCCGTAAGCGTCGTAGAAAGCTCAGAAATAACGCTTGACGGAGTTTACGACGTGGAAATCGAAAGCGGCGACACGTTTGAGATTGATTTCGGCGAGTACGACTCCAAGATAACGGGTTCGTTGCAAAGCGCGGTAATGGACGACGCGGCTTTCGGCAGCTCGTCTTACTCGGGCGGAAAGCTTACGCTGGATACGGCTTCTCTCGTCGGCAGCTGGGGAGAAAAGACCATTGTCGCTACGTTTATGCATGAGAATAACGGCGTTGTCGAATCCGTAACAATGGTTTCCGTCAACGTAGATATAGTAACGATGATCATTAACGACGAGGCTGAGCTCAATCGCTTCCTTGACGTTGCCGAGGAAAACAAGATAGGCAACTCGCGCATGGGAGTATTCAAGCTGGGCAACGATATCGTTTGCACGGGTACTTATGCGTCGCACTATGTTGACGGCGATACTCGCGGAACCATAGGGGTTGCGGCCGGTTTCAACGGTACGTTCGACGGGCAGGGCTATACGATTTACAATCTGCATACCGTGGGCGACAGGGGCGGCTTTGTCGGACCTTTGGGCGAGCACGGCGTTGTTAAAAACGTTTCCTTTGTCAACGCTTCAAACACCGGAAACGGAGCTTTCATAGCGTCCAACGGCTGCGGTACCGTGGAAAACGTTTATATTCAGATAGATATTACGCCCAACAGTTTAAGTTGGAATTCAGCGTCCTCGGTCATCGTAAGCGATCCGTTCGGCGCGTTCAGAATCAACAACGTGATAATCGAGTATATCAACGAACTGCCTTCCGGCGCGTCCTCCGGCTATCCCGTATGGAATGTGCACTTCGGTTACGGCATCAATAACGGTGTTTACGCAGTCGGCGTTGATAAATATTACGGCAATAAGGGCGAGGGCGATCCCGCTAATCCCGCGGACGAGTATGCAACGTATGCCGACTGGTCGGCGTTTGAGGCCGGCGGCAAGAGCTTTGAGGATTGGGAAGGCGATTTCTGGACGGTAGAGGACGGAATACCCGTTCCCAAAAAGCTTGTTGAAAAGGGCTCCTCCGTATCTATCGGCAATACCGAGCTCAGCGTTCCCGTAAATTCGACGGTCGAAATCGATACGATGGGAATTTATCAGAAGATAAGTCTTGACGCGGCGGCTGTCGAGGCGGGCTTCACCGTTAAAGGCAATACTGTTACCGTGCCTGAGACGGCTGCAGGCAAGTCGTTTACTGTGACGGTAACTTCGCTTATCGACGGCAAGACGGCTGAAAAAACGTTTAAGGTTGTGGAAACCGAAAATATAACCGTTTCCGAAACAACCGAAATCGATATGACGGAAACGGGCGAGCTGACCTTTGACCTTACCGGATACGATATCGACGGAAGCGCGGTTTCCGCTAAGATAGGCAAGACGGAATTTGCCGAAATTTCTTACGAGGCGGGAATTCTGACGCTTGACAGGGAAACGCTGGGAGAGTATTTCGGAGAAAACAACATTGTTCTTACCGCGAATGTTGCCGACGGCGGTACTATAAGCAAAATTACTACGGTTAATATTCCCGTGCTGCTTGTCACAAAGTATATCGGCACTGCCGACGAGCTTTTGAAACTGCGCGATTACGCTGTCGATGTAAACGGCGGAGTGGGTGGATATTTCGTACAGACCGCAGACCTTGACGCCGACGGACAGAGAATCGGCTTCGGCACGTGGTCTAACGAGCTGAATTCATGGGTGGATACTTTCGTCGGTGTTTACGACGGCCGCGGACACGTGATTTCCGATATGGTACAGGGTACCAATCAAGGAATGTTTGCCAGTATAAACGGCGGCGCCGTAGTTAAAAACGTTACGTTTATGAACGCAGTTCTTAATGGTAACGGCGGCTTGATTGCTACGGCTCAGTACGATGCGCTTATTGAAAACGTCGTGGTTTACGGCTCGGTGGGCGCGGGCGCAACGGGTGAAACCTGGGCTCCCAACGGCCTGATAGTTTCTAAAGCTTATGAGAATTCCGTCATAAGAAACTGCCTTGTCGTAGTCAAGGATCATATTTATACCGGTACCTTGCGCGGCGGCAGCATCGAGTGCGCCGGCATGGCCGTAGGCGACGATCAGTCCAAGGGCACTTCGGTTATCGAGCACGTTATCGCCGTAAACCTTAAGGGCGGCGACGCGCTTGACGATTATGTGCTTCCCGCAATAGGCACCAGCGACGGAAGCGTCGGCAGACGCGTTGCAGGCACCGACCGCGATACGGTTCATACTTTCCGCGGCTGGGAGGAATACGTCGCTTGGGCGGCCGACAGGGAGCTTTCCGCCTACGCGGGCGACAATTGGGAAATACTTGAAAACAATACGCCGGTTACAAAGGCCGCTTCCGTAAAAGAGCTGCTTAAGACGGCTGACATAACCAATACAACGACAAACGTAACCGCGGGCAGCGTTACGGTGATTGAAGGCTCCGGCTGGTACGCGCTTTATTCGCTTGAAACGTCTGAGGATGGTATTGCGTTTGAAAACGGAGCGGTCAGGGTTCCTGCGGGGCTTGCGGCTGTGACGTTTACCGTCAAAGCGGTTTCGCTGCTCGATTCAAGCGTTACGGATTCGGTTACTTTCGCGGTCGTGGAGAATATCGATATTGCCGTTAGCGATACGTTGACGGCAGAATACGCCGGCGACAGCATTATAGAAATCGACCTCAACGGCTACGATGTTGTCGGGACGCTTGACAGCGTATCTATAGCGGGCAAGCAATTTGCGTCTCCCGTTTACGAGGGCGGAATCATAAAGCTGAGCGACAAGTCGGCGCTGAAGAGCCTGATGGGCCAAAACGAGATTATCGTCGTATTTAAGACCGAAAGCGACGGTGTGACGGTCAGTACTTGCACCGTTACCGTTCCTGTCGAGGTCGTTACGATGATAATAAACGACGAGGCGGAGCTTAACTCCATGATAAATCTTGCCAAAGAAAACGCCGTCGGAAATTCGTGGTACGGTTATTTCGTACTGGGCAACGATATTTACTGCGAGGGAAATTACGTGTCGAATTACGTTGACGGCGACACTCGCGGAAACCTGGGCGTTGCCGCCGGCTTCAACGGAATCCTCGACGGGAAAGGTCACGCGATCTACAATCTGCATACGGTAGGCGACCGCGGCGGTCTTGTCGGACCTTTGGGCGTGCACGGCGTTGTAAGAAATATATCTCTTGTCGGGGCGGTCAATACCGGCAACGGCTCGCTGATTGCTTCCAACGGCGCCGGCACGGTGGAAAACGTTTATATTTCCCTGGAGATTACGCCCAACGCGCTAGAGTGGAACGCCGGCTCGGCGGTAATCGTCGGCGATCCTTACGGCGATTTCAGAATCAACAAGGTGATAATCGATTACGTTGACGGTCTGCCCGAAGACGCAACCTCAGGATATCCCATGTGGAATATACACAAAGGTTTCGGCATCGTAAACGGCGTTTATGCCGTCGGCGTAAGCAAATTTTATCAGAATTCCGGCAGCGGAGAGGCCGAAGGCGACGTTTACGGAGTTTATGCGGACTGGAATGAATTTAAACAGGCAGACGTCGATTTCTCGTCCTGGGAGGGAGATTTCTGGAATGTAGATAACGGAGTTCCTTTCCCCGCTGCGCTTTTAAGCGAAAGTTTTGAATTCGTAGACATTGACGCGGATGTTCTCGGAGGACTCAGCTATAAGCTTGTGACCAATACCGGCAGCTCGGATTTTGCGATTGAAGGCGAGACTGTGGGCATAAGCATCGACGGAAACCGGCTTATTGTCGACGCTTCGGCTAAGGACGGCGACGTAGTTACCGTCAAGGCGACTTTCCGACCGGACAGCGCCGTCACCGTTACCAAAACGTTTACCGTGCGCGCTAACGAGGTCGTTGACTTGACCGGCAGAAGCGAAATCGAACTTAACAATTCCGATAAGCCGATTGCCGAGATCGACGTTACCGAGGCGGCCGCGGAGGGAGAGCTTGTCAGCGTAAAGCTTGGCTCAAAGACTGTCGGCGCGGCCTTGGAGGGTACGACGCTTAAACTGACGGCGGCGGACCTCGGAAACGCTTGGGGAGAGCAGAACTTAGTAATGACGGTCAAGATTACTTCCGGCGACGCAGTCAGCTTTAAGACGGTAAATATTCCCGTACTTATCATCACAAAGGTACTGCGCACGCCCGACGACGTGCTGGGCTGGAACGAGCTGTCCTACGCTGTCGACGACGCCAATACCTTCTGGAGCGGATATTTTGTACTCGGAAACGACGTCGATATGTCCGGCAAAAATTATCAGGGTAAATTCTATTACAGTAATATGCACGATACGTCAACCTGGTCTCCTTTGCCTCAATATGCGGGCCTTGCGTGGAAAAACGGCAATACCGGCGGCTTCCGCGGAGTATTCGACGGACGCGGTTATACTATCGATAATCTTAACGTTACAAGCTGGACGGGCAGCTTTGCGGGACAGATGGCGGCCGGCGGCGTATTTAAAAACGTTGCGTTTACAAACGTCGTTTTGGCTGACGCTGCTTCGCTTGTATCCGTGGGCGGCATAGGCAAAATCGAAAACGTTTACGCGCACATAAAGTCGGCGGGCAATGGGAACGCTAACGATACTACCGGATTGTTCTTCAGCGGCGATACCATGGCGGCGGCAAGAGTAGTAAATTGCTTTGCTAAATTCGATTCCGCGCCGGCGGCAGGAAGCGCGGGCTTTACGGGACTTGGCTCGTATCACCTGGGCTACGGAATACTCAGCAACGTTTACGCGGTAGGCATTGCGCCCGAACAAGCTATTAAGTTGCTTTCGGACAGCGGCGCCGGCGGCGATAAATACGGCGCATACTCTACGGCGGACGAATTTAAGGCTGCCGTTACCGTAAGCGAAGCAAACGGCTGGGATATGTCTTTCTGGACGTCGGATGCGGACGGTCTGCCCATACCCGTCGGTCTTACCGAATAAGCTTCTTATCTTCATACTCCTTAAATACCTTTCATGTCGGACGCGCCGACGGCGGCGCGTTCCGGCCGGGAAGGATACGTCGGGAAAAACGTCAAAAATTTGTTATGACAAAAAGTCCGGAAAACCTCGTTGTTTTCCGGACTTTTTAGTATGGAGGGGAACCGCGCGATAGCGGCGCGGCCAGGAGGAAGTCCCGATGAGTATCGGAATAAAAATTCCCGTTGCGCGCTGTGAAAGTATGACCTGCCGTCAAAAATCAAATACGCAATCGGGGATATTGTAAGATTTTTAAGTTTTTGCTTATCCAGTCCGTTTTGCGATCACCAATCGTCGCAAAAGCTTTGCGCCATAGTTCATGCCTGAAAATAATTTACTGACGGGGAAAACTATAGCCGCTAATAAACCGCTTGTTTGCCGTCCGGCCGATAGAGTTTATATGGAAGCGTATCTTAATCGTTCTTTTAATTCTCGGTTTTTCTCTTTTTGTTTTGCAGGATATTTAAAGCACGCCCAGCATGGATACGGCTATCGCGCAGTATATGGTAAGAGAAAGGGCGTCGACTATCGTCGTTATAAACGGACTTGCGACGACCGCCGGATCTAGCCGGCATTTTTTTGCCAGCAGGGGCAGCGTACAGCCTATAAGCTTGGCAAGAACTATGGTTGCAAACATAGCAAGGCAGATGACCGCGGACACCAGCAGACCATTTTGCACCTTCCACAGCATATCTATCGTCATCAGCTTTACAAAACACGCGGCCGCCAGCGTCAGCCCCAGCAGTATCGACACGCGGAATTCTTTCCATAAAACCTTCCATATGTCCTTAAAGGTGACCTCGCCAAGGGCGATGCCTCGGATGATCGTAACCGACGCCTGCGATCCGGCGTTTCCGCCCGTATCCATCAGCATCGGAATACAAGCGGTCAATATTATGCCGTAAACAGGCATATTCAGCGTTGCCTCGTTTGATGAAATTATTATTCCCGTAAAGGTGGCCGAAATCATAAGAATAAGCAGCCACGGCACTCGGTTGAGCCAAATCTTGAATGTACTTGTTTTAAGGTAAGGCTTATCGGAAGGAGTGACCGCGCTCATTTTAGCCAGATCCTCGGTGGTCTCGTCCTGCATTATCTGCATCGCGTCGTCAACGGTGACAATGCCCACCAGACGTTGTTCTCCGTCAACTACCGGCATGGCCAGAAAGCCGTATTTGGCTATCATATTGGATACGTCCTCTTTATCGGTAAGGGTATAGACGTAAATTACGTTTTCTTCCATGATGTCGCCTATTTTCGCTTCCGGGGAGGAAAGCAGCAGCTCCTTGGCGGATACTATGCCTATAAGCTTTTTCTTTTCGTCGGTGACGTACATGGTGTAGATTGTTTCCTTATCCACACCGGTTTTTCTTATCCGCTCGAAGGCGGCCGCCACGGTCATGCTGCTGGTCAGCGATACAAACTCGATTGTCATGATACTGCCTGCGCTGTCCTTCGGGTACTTCAGAATTTCATTGATGTATGCGCGCGTTTCGGCGTCGGACTGCGCGATGATGCGTTTTACGACGTTGGCCGGCATTTCCTCAATAAGATCGACCGTATCGTCGAGAAACAGCTCGTCCATGACGGCTTTTAGTTCTTTGTCGTTTAAAAGCCGTATAAGCGCGTGTTTCATGTCGGCGCTCATTTCGACAAATGTTTCGGCGGCAAGTTCCTTTGGCAGAATACGGAAAATCAGAGCGACGTCCTCTTTAGGGACTTCGTCCAGCACGGCCGCCAGGTCGGTAGCGTTAAATTCATTTAAAAGCGGTTTTAAAACCCTGAAGTTTCTTTCCTCCAGCAGCCGCAGAATTTCATCTTTTTCAGCAATACGCCTGACTACTTCGGTCGGCATATCCTCGATGATTTCCAGCGTTTCGTCCACGGACATTTCGTCCATGACTTCCTTAAGCTCGCTGTCCTTAAGGGTTCCGATTATTTTTTCGATAAGCGCCGCGTCGTCTAGGCGCATCAAAAAATCAGCGATATCACCGCTGTCGAAACCGCTGCAAGCCGCTTTGAACTGTTCGTCGTCAAGCCCGACAAAAAATGCGGACAGCTCATCTGGAGCCGCCTCTGTCAGTTTTTTGCCCAGCGCTTCATAATTTTCGGAGCGTAAAAGCTCCATAAGCTCTTTATTCATTTGCCTGTGTCCCGCAACCGACGTTTCCGTCGCTGGCCTGGGAATCAAGCGCGGCAAAATACAGTAACCGATCTATATCCGGGACGAAATATACGAATGTCCCGAAAAAAATTCGTACTGGGGGGTTCCGCGCTTTTACTGCTTCCGGCGTCCATTCGTTGCTTTCGTCCTCCTTTTTCTAAGTTTCTTATTCAGTATATGTTTCCGCGGCGCTTATGTCAACCGTTTTTATGCGTTTTACGGAGAATTTGCTTTTTTTCGGCTGTTTTTTATGCTGCTCGGCCGTTTATAAACGGCGGCTTTTTTTAAGCCCGCAGTCAGGCTTGCGTGCCCGTAAGAATTTATTTCATTTTTATTTGCGGCGGCTTTTTTAAGCCGGTTTTTGACTGATAATTAATTTCTAAGCGATTTTATCCGTTTTATTGTATTTATGCGGCATTTTTACCGTAAGTCTCTTGTAAAAAACCGTAAGCTGTGTTATAATAATAAATCGACCGGAGGACAGATAATGGTTTTTGATTTCGACACGCTGTATAACGAGACTCAAGGCGATGCCTTTGCGTCCGGTAAAAAAAAGTTTTACGATAATAAGGTAAGAAGCATCACGACCGGAACTCAGGACGGAAAATTCGATATATACGCTACGGTGGCGGGCGACAGGGATTATTCCTGCAAAATAACGTTTGACGAGCAGGGCGGCTTGTACGACTACAGCTGCGACTGCGGCAAATTCAATCTGGAAAGCGGACCGTGCAAGCATATTGTCGCAGCGGCGCTCAGTTTTGAGGAAAAAAATCCCGACGTCCGTTTCGGCGGCCGGCAGAAGCGTAAGTCCGATGCCGGAGCGATGACGCTTATAGCCGAGTACAATATGAAAAACCGCCGCCGTTTTATTACCGGCGACAGCGTTAAGACCGAGCTGATACCATATTTGGAGCTTGACGGCGGCGTGTCGCTGCGTTTTACCGTCGGCAACAAAAAGCAATACAATCTAAAGGACATTTCAGACTTTGTATCCTGCGTAGCCGCCGGCGGTTACAGGCGGTACGGCGTGGATCTGGAGCTGTACCATATTCCGGAGAATTTTACCGACGGCAGCAATAAGCTCATAGAATTTCTCGTTAAATGCTATCGTGAAAAAGCGGAAATTTCAGGCGCGTTTTTAAAATACAAGGACGAGCTGCGCCTTTTGTCCAGCGATATCGACGAGTTTTTCGCGCTGTATGAGGGCGCTTTGGTGCATCTGGGGAAGAGCGACTTAATACAGATAGCTCCTTTTGACGCGCTTTTGCCCGTGAAACTGGTCATAGAGCGCGAGGAGGAGGGCTTTTCGGTTTCGTTAAGCGATTCCGATTACAGGTTTATCGACGGAAAGGATTGGAAATATGTGCTTATCGGCAGCCGCATTTACAGAATAAGCGACGATTTCGACAGCGCGGTTCGTTCTTTTTTCGATACTTTGGCTTTGAAAAAAAAGCTTTACGTTGCATCGTCCGACATGAGTCCGTTTTACAACAGCGTAATCTGCCGGCTGAGCGGTTTTTTGGATGTTGACAGTAACGGAATCGATCTGTCCGTTTACGAGGCGGCGCCCTTCGTATGTAAAATTTACATCAACGGCAGGGACGGTCAGGTGTATCTTGACGTCAAGGCAAGCTACGACGATAATTCAGTCGATTTATTTTCGGACGTAACTGGCGGCGATTTCGTGCGGGACTGGGACAGCGAAAACGCTTTGCGCGGAGTTCTTTATAAATATTTCAAGCATTATCCCGATTTATATCTTGATGAAGAGGAGGAAATTTTCGATTTTCTTTCCGAGGGCGTCAAGGAGCTGTTTGAATACGCCGAGGTATTTGTAACCGACAGTATGAAAAGACTGCGCATAAGGCAGTCTCCGCATATACATGTGGGCGTAAGGCTTTCGAGCGATCTGCTTAATCTGGAGCTGTCCGCCGAGGGCTATACTCAGGAGGAGATAGCGGCGGTGCTTAACGCTTACAGGGAAAAGAAAAGATATATCCGTCTGGGCGGCGGATTCGTAAATCTCGAGGACAGCTCGATAGAGGCGCTCAGCGAGATTCTGGAGGTCGCCAAATTGACGGACTGCGGCTTTGAAATGCCCAAGTATTACGCGCCTTTCGTCAACAGCGAGTTAAAGCAGGGATTTTTTTCGCTAAGCCGCGACAGCGCGTTCAAGGCCTTGCTTAAATCGCTTGAAAGCGTGGAAAACGCGGATATAGAAGTTCCCGAATCCTTACGTCTGACGATGAGAAATTACCAAAAAACCGGGTATCGCTGGCTTAAAATGCTTAAGGAAAACGGCTTCGGCGGTATTCTGGCCGACGACATGGGCTTGGGTAAATCTCTGCAAATGCTTGCGCTTTTGATGGAGCGTAAATCAACCGCTCTCATAATTTGTCCCACCACGCTTATGCTGAACTGGGTGGGCGAGATCGAAAAGTTTGCGCCGGGGCTCAAAGCGCTGACCGTAATGGGAGGGCAGGAAGAGCGCAGGGCGCAGATTGCGCGCGCGTCGGAGTACGACGTAGTAATTACCTCGTATGACCTTATTCGCCGGGACTGGGAGCTTTACGGCGATATTACGTTCGATTATGCGGTGGCGGACGAGGCGCAGTTTATTAAAAATCCGGAAACCAAAAACGCCGTTGCCGTAAAAAAGATTAAGGCAAGGAATCGCTTTGCTCTGACCGGAACGCCGATAGAGAATAACCTGGGAGAACTGTGGTCGATTTTCGATTTCATAATGCCGATGTATCTTGGCAGTTACTCGAGTTTTAAGGATAAATACGAGCTTGACATAGTGCGCGGAGATAAAAATTCCACCGAGAGATTAAAGCGTATTGTCAAACCGTTTATACTCCGCAGACTTAAGGCGGACGTGCTTAAGGAGCTGCCGGCAAAGCTGGAAAGCGTAATCGACTCTCCGCTTGAGGGTAAACAGAAGGAGCTTTATACTGCCAATCTGGCGCTTATACGCGAAAGCATGAAAAAAGTCCCGGACATGAGCCGTGTCGTCGTTTTAAGTATGTTGACAAAGCTGCGCCAGATATGCTGCGATCCGGCGCTGGTTTATCCGGATTACAACGGCAATTCCGCTAAGACGGAGGCTTGTCTGCAGCTTATCGAAACAGCTTCGGAAGCCGGCCATAAAATTCTGCTGTTTTCTCAGTTTACGTCCATGCTCGACATTATCCGGCGCAATCTTATGGAGCGCGGAATTTCTCATTACGTGCTTAAGGGAGATACGCCCAAGTCGGAAAGGCTGCGGCTTGTAAACAAATTCAACGAAAACGATGTTAAGGTGTTTTTGATTTCGTTAAAGGCCGGCGGAACCGGGATAAATCTGACGGGAGCGGACGTCGTTATACATTATGATCCGTGGTGGAACGAATCGGTTATGAATCTGTCTCTTATACACATCTCCGAGCCCACGAGACGGAGCTACATCT
>USBU01000021.1 GCA_900553005.1 uncultured Eubacteriales bacterium
TACGAGATGTAGCTCCGTCTCGTGGGCTCGGAGATGTGTATAAGAGACAGTCCGTCAACAGCATACGAAACTATTATTATTCTCAGCTTAAGCTGTTCGAGATGATGCCCGCTTTTTCCGATCAGCTAGGAATTAAGACGGTAGCGCTTCGCCGCGAGAGCTTTACCGTATTTTCTGATAAGGAGATAGACGAACTTATCGAAATGGTGCTTACCGGCAAGGCGGCGGGTAAATCCGTGCGCGCTGTCATTGCGGAAAAAGCTAAGGGCGACAAGAAGATAGCCTTGAGACTGCAAAACAAATACCGTTCAATGATATCCTGTCATCGCGACCGCGTTAAATCCGTCATGAATCGCTTGAGAGAATCGGGAAAGGCGTATTACGATCCATACCTTAAACGCGTCGTAAAGGATAAAGCGGAGGAGGATAACGTTTCCCGTCTTGCGGAATATATCTCTAAGCTTGACAACGATCAGATGGTGGACGTTGTAAAAATGCTTCTGGGGAAGTAAGCCGTTTCTGAAAATATCGGATTAAGCATTTGCCGCCGCTTTTTTGCGACGGCTTTTGTTTTTTTCCTGAAGTATTTACGGATTTTTTTTGGAGCTTGTATCGGTTTATCCATATTTTTTACTAGACAGAATTTATTGCTTTTTGCGGTAAAACGCAATCAGTCGCGTCGTTTTAAAAATGCTTTGCAAAGCCGGGATTCTGCGTTGCAAACGGCGCGTCTGCAAAGATGTATGCTGTTTGACCGGGTGCGTCTGATATCTTCGGCCGAACGCCGAAAAAACTTTTAAATTAACAGCTGATTTTGCTTGACACGGGACAGGCTATCGCTTATAATAGAAAAGCTGTACTGTAAGTGCGGCGGTTTTTCGTGAGCAATCGGGATGACGTCCGAGATTACCTGCTTCAAATTAGCTAAGTTGCAGGAGAACTCGGGCCGACAAGTGCGGTGTAATCCGCGCGGTTGCGACGGCGCGTGTGAGGGCCTTTTAAGGGCCCTGAAAAAAGCTCACGTTTTGACACACACGAGCAAGTTGTTGCAAAATGCTTTGAACGGAGGAGTAAACATGGCAAGTCAAAAGATTCGTATCAAACTCAAAGCCTACGACCACGAGCTTATCGATCAGTCGGCAGCGCGGATAGTTGAGACGGCAAAGAAAACGGGCACTAAGGTAAGCGG
This sequence comes from uncultured Eubacteriales bacterium, assembly GCA_900553005.1. Classification (GTDB taxonomy): domain Bacteria; phylum Bacillota; class Clostridia; order Christensenellales; family Pumilibacteraceae; genus UBA10677. Next base: position 1,190 of record USBU01000021.1, read on the forward strand.
GCCTATTCCGCTTCCTACCGAGAAAGAGGTAGTAACTATCTTGCGTGCGGTGCATAAGTATAAGGATTCCAGAGAGCAGTTTGAAATCCGCACCCACAAGAGACTGATTGATATTTACAGCCCCTCGGCGAAGACGGTCGATTCACTCATGAAGCTTGACCTTCCCGCGGGCGTTGACATTCAGATTAAGCTATAAGTCGCGCGGAGGAAATTACGATTATGAAAAAAGCAATATTAGGTAAAAAACTCGGCATGACTCAGGTATTCGACGAAACGGGTCTTATGATTCCCGTTACCGTGGTCGAGGCAGGTCCTATGACCGTTATAAGAAACAAGACCGTCGAGCGCGACGGTTATGCGGCAACCGTCGTTGCCTTCGAGGAGAAAAAGGAAAGTCTTGTCAACAAGCCGGAAAAGGGTGTTTTCGACAAGGCGGGCGTTAAACCCAAAAGATATCTCAAGGAGTTCAAGTATTCCGACAGCTACGAGGTCGGCGCCGAGATTAAATGCGATATGTTCGCGGCGGGAGACGTCGTTGACGTTTCGGGCGTAACTAAAGGACACGGCTTTTCGGGCGTTATAAAGAGATGGAATCAGCACAGGCTTAAGATGACTCACGGTACCGGACCGGTTCACCGTTCGCTAGGCTCCATCGGCGCAAACAGCACTCCCAGCAAGGTAATCAAGGGACTGCATATGGCCGGACAGTACGGGCACGAAAACGTTACCATTCAGAATCTTGTCATCGTAAAGGTGGACGTGGAGCGCAATGTGCTTCTTATCCGCGGCGCCGTACCCGGTCCGAAGGGCGGACTTGTTACCGTCAAGCAGGCCGTTAAGTCAACGAAGTAACCGGAGGTAAACTATGGCTAGTATTAAAGTATATAAGCAGACCGGCGCCGAAGCCGGCACCATCAATCTTGATGACAGCGTATTCGGAGTTGAATTCAACGAGGCGCTCGTGCATCAGGTAGTGGTGGCTCAGTTGAATAACGCAAGACAGGGCACAAAATCCACTTTGACCAGGACCGAGGTGCGCGGCGGCGGAATCAAGCCCTGGAGACAAAAGGGCACAGGACGCGCGCGTCAGGGCTCGATAAGATCGCCTCAGTGGACGGGCGGCGGAGTAGTGTTCGCGCCCAAGCCCCGCGACTTCTCTCAGAAGATCAATAAGCAGATGAGATGCGGCGCAATCCGCTGCGCTCTTTCCAACAAGGTGGCCGACGATGACCTTATTGTGGTGGACGAGATCAAGCTGGCCGCTGCCAAGACCAAGGAAATGGTCGCCGTGCTGGGCGCGCTTAAAATCGAAAAACGCGCGCTGCTGGTCGTGACCGACGCGGACGAGGCCGTCGTAAGAGCGGCAGGCAATATTCCTAAGGTTACCACAATCAATTCTTCGCTTATCAACGTTTACGACGTAATGGCAAACGAAAAACTGATTATGACCAAGGAAGCCGCCAAAAAAATCGAGGAGGCATATAAGGCATGAACGCTTACGATATTATAAAAAAGCCGCTTCTTTCCGAGAAGAGTTACGACGGGATTCCTTCCAAAAAGTATGTATTCGTCGTTGACGATCGCGCCGACAAGAGTCAGATCAAGGCTGCCGTGGAGCAGATTTTCGGCGTAAAAGTGGACAGAGTAAACGTTGTCAACGTGCGCGGTAAATTCAAAAGACAGGGCAGAACTGAAGGTTACACCTCCAAGTTCAAAAAGGCTTATGTCAAGCTGACCGCGGACAGTAAGTCTATCGAGTTCTTCGAGAGTCTCGCGTAGGCATAAGGAGAGATAAACAATGGCAGTTAAAAGATTTAAACCGATTACTCCGGGCACCAGACAAAAGACCGTAAGCAGCTTTGCGGAGGTTACCACCGATAAGCCCGAAAAGTCGCTGCTCGTTTCCAAAAACAAAACGGGCGGCCGTAACAACAGCGGCAGAATCACCGTCCGTCACATCGGCGGCGGCAACCGCAATAAGTACCGTATAATCGATTTCAAAAGAAACAAGGATAACATTCCCGCCAAGGTGGCGACAATCGAATACGATCCCAATCGCACTTCTTACATTGCTTTGCTGCATTATGCCGACGGCGAAAAGAGATACATTCTTGCTCCTTTGGGGCTTTCCGTGGGCGACGCTGTAATCAGCGGAGAAACGGCCGATATAAAGGCGGGAAACGCGCTTCCGTTAGGCTCCATACCCGTAGGTACTCTTGTTCATAACGTCGAGCTTCAGCCCGGCGCAGGCGGACAGATGGTACGTACCGCAGGCGCTTCGGCGCAGCTCATGGCCAAGGAAGGCAAGTATGCGACATTAAAGATGCCCTCGGGCGAAATGAGAATGGTGCTGCTTACCTGCAAGGCTACGATCGGCCAGGTCGGCAATCTGGATCACGAGCTGATTTCTTTGGGTAAGGCCGGCAGAAAGCGTCACATGGGCGTCAAGCCCACTGTGCGCGGCGTCGTAATGAACCCGAACGACCACCCGCACGGCGGCGGCGAAGGCAAATCGCCCGTCGGTATGCCCAGCCCCGTTACGCCTTGGGGTAAACCCACTCTCGGTTATAAGACCAGAAAGCATAACAAGGCAAGCGACCGCTTTATCGTTAAGCGCATAAATTAGAGGTGAATTATGAGTAGAAGCGTCAAAAAAGGACCTTACGTAGAGGAAAAATTATTTAACAGAGTAAAGGCTCAGGCTGAGACCAACGATAAAAAGGTCATCAAAACCTGGTCGCGTTCTTCCACGATATTCCCCGAGTTTATCGGCTGCACGATAGCCGTTCACGACGGAAGAAAGCACGTTCCCGTATATTGCACCGAGGAAATGGTCGGTCACAAGCTGGGCGAATTCGCTCCCACGCGTACCTTTAAGGGACACGCCGGAGAAAAGTCCACTTCGGGTAAGTAAGGAGTAGATTATGGCTAAAAGAATCAGAGAAAAAACCGAAAAGCTTGCGGCAAACAAGGACACCAGGCCTTGCGCGCACGCCAGATATATCCGCATTTCTCCCTCCAAGGTGAGAATAGTGCTGGACACCGTCCGCGGCAAGTCCGTAAACGAGGCGCTTTCCAGCCTTGCGGTAACGCCTAAGGCTGCCAGCGAGATCGTATATAAGCTTATACAGTCCGCCGCCGCCAATGCCGAGCATAACAACGGCCTTGCAAGAGCAGATCTCTTTGTGGCCGAGATTTACGCCGACGGAGGTCCTATCTTAAAGCGCGTGCAGCCCGTTTCCAAGGGCAGAGCTTACCGTATCAACAAGCGTACCAGCCATATCACGGTCATTCTCGACACCGTCAAGGAGGTTAGATAATCATGGGTCAGAAAGTTAATCCGCACGGACTGAGAGTGGGCGTTATCGCCGGTTGGGACGCGCAGTGGTACGCAAGCAAAAAGGACTTTGCAAAGTTCATTCTTGAGGACCACAAGATCCGCGAATATATCAAGAAAAAATATTATACCTACGGCGTTTCCAAGGTGCTTATAGAGCGCGCTCAGGAAAAGGTCGTAATAAATATTCACACCTCCAAGCCCGGTATGCTCATCGGCACCAAGGGCGCGGGAGTGGAGCAGCTTAAGAAGGAGCTGGCCGCAATCGTAAAGGCAAACGCTATTCATATCAATATTCTCGAGGTCAAAAGACCGGATATGGACGCTGTGCTCGTAGCCGAGTCGGTCGCTCAGCAGCTTGAAAAGAGAAGCTCTTTCCGCCGTACCATGAAGCAGGCCATGAGCCGTGTTATGCGTAGCGGAGCAAAGGGTGTAAAGATTATGGTAGCCGGCCGTCTTGACGGCGCCGAGATCGCAAGATCCGAAAGCTATCACGAGGGTTCGATTCCCCTTCAGACCATGCGCGCCGATATCGATTACGGCACCGCAGAGGCGCATACCACTTTCGGTATCATCGGTATCAAGGTATGGGTTTATAAGGGAGAGGTCCTTCCTGTAGTTAAAAGCGAAGGAGGAGAACAGTAATTATGTTAATGCCTAAAAGAGTTAAAAGACGTCGCGTTCATCGCGGCAGAATGAAGGGCAGGGATATTTCCGGCGGCGTAATCGCTTACGGCGAATACGGTTTGGTTGCAGCGGAATCCGGCTGGATCACCTCCAATCAGATAGAGGCGGCCCGTATCGCTATGACGCGTTACATCAAGCGCGGCGGCCAGGTATGGATCGATATTTTCCCGCATAAGCCCGTTACAAAGAAACCCGCCGAAACCCGTATGGGATCCGGTAAAGGCGCACCCGAATACTGGGTTGCGGTAGTAAAACCCGGACGCGTGATGTTCGAGATGGCAGGAGTGCCGGAGGCTGTCGCTAAGGAGGCGCTTCGCCTTGCTTCGCACAAGCTGCCCGTCAAGTGCAAGATTGCCAAAAAGTCGGACATGGTGTCGCCCGACAGCGTCAATGAGGAGGTAAAAGCGTAATGAAAGCGGTCAAATTCAACGAAATGAAAGACGACGAGCTTAACGTTAAGCTCAACGAGCTGAGACAGGAACTTTTTAACCTTCGCTTTTCGCACGCTACCGGCCAGCTTGCCAATCCCATGCAGATGGTTAACTGCAAGCGCGACATCGCCAGAATCAAAACGATTCTTCGTGAGCGCGAGCTTAAAAAGGCTTAACGGAGGAAACGATAATGTCAGAAGTAATTGAAAGAAACAACAGAAAAGAGCGTATCGGCGTAGTCGTTTCCGATAAGATGGACAAGACCGTTGTCGTTGCCATCAAGGATAAGGCAAAACATCCGCTCTATAAAAAGACGATCAACAAGACCAAAAAGCTTAAGGCTCACGACGAGAATAACGAGTGCGGCATCGGCGATACCGTGCTCATCGCCGAAACTCGGCATCTTTCCAAGGATAAATGCTGGAGATTGGTCGAGATTATCGAAAAGGCTAAGTAAGGAGATAAGTAATTATGATACAACCTCAGTCTTATTTAAAGGCCGCGGACAACAGCGGAGCAAAGGAGCTTATGTGTATCCGGGTGCTCGGCGGTTCGTTCCGTAAAAGCGGCAATATAGGTGACGTCATAGTTGCCTCCGTCAAAAGCGCCACTCCCGGCGGCGCGGTAAAGAAGGGCGACGTCGTCCGCGCGGTTATAGTCCGCACTCATCAGGGCATAAATCGCCCCGACGGCTCGCATATCAGATTCGACGATAACGCGGCGGTCATTATCGACAGCCAGAAGCAGCCCAGAGGCACGCGTATTTTCGGACCAATCGCAAGAGAGCTTCGCGACAAGGATTATATGAAGATCATATCCTTGGCTCCCGAAGTAATTTAACCGGAGGGCATGACATATGGCATTACACGTTAAAAAGGGCGACAACGTACTCGTTCTCGCCGGAAAGGATAAGGGCAAAACCGGTAAGGTTTTGTCGGCCAATCCCAGCAAGCACACGGTTGTTGTGGACGGCGTAAATATCGTAACTAAGCACAATAAGCCCCGTTCCGCGCAGGTTCCCGGCGGTATCGAAAAGGTCAACGGCAATATCGATTCCAGCAATGTGCAGGTAATTTGCCCGGCCTGCGGGAAAGCCACCCGCGTCGCTCACGCGGAAATAGGCGGCAAAAAGACCAGAACCTGTAAAAAATGCGGCGCGTCGCTCGACACAAAGGCCAAGGCTGAAAAGAAATCGGCCAAAAAGACCGCTAAAACCGCTGAGACGACCGCTGCTGAGGCAACCGCCGAGGAAAAGGCCGTAAAGAAAACCGCGGCTAAAAAGTCTGCGGCCAAGAAAACCGAAGCGACCGCCGAAAAGAAAACCGCTGCAAAGAAGACTGGCGCCGCTGCGGAAAAGAAGCCCGCAGCCAAGAAGACCGCGGAGAAGACCGACGCGTCTTCCGAGAATTAACGGAGGTTTACAATGGCAGAAAAGAAAAATCAGGTTGCAAGCAAGGCTGCAACCGATTCGGGTAGATATCGTTTGTTCAAATCCTATAAGGAGGAGATCGTTCCCGCTCTCATGAAGGAGCGCGGATACACAAACGTAAACGAGGTCCCCGCTCTCGAGAAGATTGTCGTCAATATGCGTATGGGCGACATTAAGGATAATTCCAAAAGCGTCAGCGCCGCGATTAAGGAGCTGGAGGCTATATGCGGACAAAAGGCTCTTGTCACCAAGGCTAAAAAATCAGTAGCTAACTTTAAGCTGCGCGAGGGACAGGCCGTAGGCGCCAAGGTTACCTTAAGAGGTTTGAGAATGTACGAGTTTTTCGATAAGCTCGTTTCCATAGCGCTTCCTCGCGTCCGCGACTTCCGCGGAATTTCCGGAAAGTCCTTCGACGGACGCGGAAATTACGCGCTTGGGGTAAAGGAGCATATCATTTTCCCCGAAGTATCCTACGAGCTGATAGAAAAGGTGCGCGGGTTCGACGTATGTGTCGTTACCACCGCCAAATCCGACGATGAAGCCAAAGCACTCCTTGTCAAGCTTGGAATGCCTTTCAAGAACTGACAGGGAAAAGGAGATAATTTCAAATGGCAAAGAAAGCAATGATTAACAAACAGCAGAGAGCGCAGAAGTATTCCACCCGCGAATATACCCGTTGCTCTATATGCGGACGTCCGCATGCTGTACTTCGTAAATACGGTATTTGCCGTATTTGTTTCAGAGAGCTGGCTTACAAGGGCGAGATTCCCGGCGTAAGAAAGTCCAGCTGGTAAGAGGAGGACGTTATGGTAGTTACAGATCCTATTGCAGATTTATTGACAAGAATCAGAAACGCTTTGACCGCAAAGCACGAGACCGTAACAGTTCCCGCTTCCAAAATGAAGAAGGCTATTGCCGACATCCTCGTTGAAGAGGGATTCGTCAAAAGCGCCGAAATCGTGGAAAACGACGGCAGAAGCGATATAGTGATCGCGCTCAAGTACGGCGCGAAAAACGAGAAGGTTATTTCCAATCTTAAGCGTATTTCCAAGCCCGGTCTCAGAGTTTACTGCGGCTACGAGAAGCTTCCTAAAGTTCTCGGCGGATTGGGAATCGCCATCATCTCCACCTCGAAGGGCGTAATGACCGACAAGGCGGCAAGAAACAACAAGATCGGCGGCGAAGTTCTCGCCTATGTCTGGTAACGGGAGGCTGATATGTCAAGAATAGGCAGATTACACATCGCAGTACCCGCCGGAGTTACCGTCGAGTACAATAATCAGGTCGTTACCGTCAAGGGCCCTAAGGGTACGCTTACGCAGCATATCGATTCTAAGAACATAAATGTCGAGATCGACGGCGCGGAAGTTAAGGTGACAAGAAGCAATGAGGAAAAGGAAACCAAGGCCATGCACGGTCTTTACCGTATGCTTATCGCCAATATGGTGGCGGGCGTAGTCACTCCTTTTTCAAAGACGCTCGTTATCGCGGGCGTCGGCTACAAGGCTTCCGTTGCCGGCAATAAGCTCACCATGAGCTTAGGTCTTTCGCATCCCGTTGATTACGTCGTTCCGGAAGGAATTACCATTACCTGTCCGGACGCAAATACCATAGTGGTTTCCGGCATAAGCAAGGAGCGCGTCGGTCAGGTTGCGGCGACGATTAAGTCAAAGCGCCCCGTAGAGCCTTATCACAATTACGGCATCCATTATTCGGACGAGGTACTTGTGAAGAAAGAGGGCAAGACCGCAGGTAAATAGGAGAGCAGATAGATTATGATAAATAAAGCTAATAAAAACGCCGTAAGAAGCAAAAGACATCTCCGCGTCCGCAACAAGGTTTCGGGTACGGCAGACGTCCCCCGTCTTAACGTTTATCGTTCGACAAGCCACATCTACGCTCAGATAATAGACGACGTAAAGGGCAACACGTTGGTTTCTTCCTCCACCATAGCCAAGGGAGTTAACGTCGAAGGTCTGACCAAGACTCAGGCGTCGGAGGCAGTGGGTAAGGATATAGCCAAAAAGGCGCTCGAAAAGGGCATTACCGCTGTTGTTTTCGACAGAGGCGGTTACCTTTATACGGGCCGCGTAAAGGCGCTTGCGGATGCCGCAAGAGAAGCCGGACTTAAATTCTAAGGAGGGTATCATGGCAAGAAGAGAACGTGAAGAAGTTAAGCCGGATGACGGTTTTTCCAGCAAGCTTGTTGCGGTCAACCGCATCACTAAGGTCGTCAAGGGCGGCAGAAATATGCGTTTTTCGGCGCTTGTGGTCGTAGGCGACGGCAAGGGCAGCGTGGGTATCGGCACCGGCAAGGCGGCCGAGGTTCCCGAGGCAATTAAAAAGGCGGAGCTTTTGGCTCGCCGCAGCCTTATCAACGTAGCTATGTCCGGTTCAACCATTCCGCACGAAACGATCGGCGTGTTCGGCAAGGGCAGCGTATTGCTTAAGCCCGCGCCCGAAGGCACCGGCGTTATTGCGGGCAGCTCTGTCCGCGCGGTGGTAGAGCTTGCCGGCATCAAGAATATTACCACTAAGGCTTACGGTTCCCGTAATCCGATCAACTGCGTAAAGGCTACTCTTGAGGGACTTAAAAATCTTCGCACGCCCGAGCAGGTTGCGGCGCTGCGCGGCAAGACCGTAGAAGAGATTTTAGGGTAGGTGAGTTATGGCAAAGAAAAAAGAAACAACCGCAAAAATAAAGGTTACGCTTATCAAAAGCACAATAGGCTGCCTTGATAAGCAGAAGAAAACCGTTCAGGCTTTGGGCCTTAAGAAAATAGGCTCCAGCGCGGTGCACAACGACAACGAGGCCGTTCGCGGAATGGTTTTTGTCGTAAAGCATCTCGTTAAGGTCGAACCCGTGGAGGCATAATTATGAAGATTCATGAGATTAGTCCTGCCCCTAATTCAAAAAAGGCAGCAAGGCGTCTCGGCCGCGGCATCGGCAGCGGTCTGGGCAAAACCAGCGGTAAGGGTCATAAAGGTCAGTGGGCAAGAAGCGGCGGCGGAGTCCGTATCGGATTCGAAGGCGGCCAGATGCCCTTGGCCAGAAGACTTCCCAAAACCGGTTTTGACAACGCTTGGAAAAAGGTTTACTCAATTGTAAATCTCAGACAGCTTGAAGCCTTTGAGGACGGAGCGGTCGTAACTGCCGAGCTTTTACTCGAAAGCGGTATTTTAAGCAAAATCGAGCCTTACGGCGTAAAGATTTTAGGAAACGGAGAGCTTACCAAAAAGCTTACCGTCAAGGCGAACAAATTTTCTTCATCGGCTGTTGAAAAAATCGAGAAGATCGGTGGCAAAGTAGAGGTGTTATAATGTTTCATACATTGGTAAATGCTTTCAAGAACAAGGACGTCAGAAAAAAGCTGCTGATTACGCTTGCGCTGCTTTTCATCTATCGTATCGGCTGCTGGCTTCCCGTGCCGGGCATCAGCGCTGCGGTCAATAAGACCGTAACCGGCGAAGATTCGCTTCTGTCGCTGCTGTCTTCCATTACGGGCGGCGCGCTTGCTAACGGCGCGTTCCTCGCAATAGGCATTTCCCCGTACATTAACGCTTCTATTATTATTCAGCTTCTTACCGTCGCAATTCCCTCTTTGGAAAGACTTTCAAAGCAGGGCGGCGAAGGCAGAAAAAAATTAAACAAAATCACAAGATTCGTCACATTATTTTTGGCAATCGCTCAGGCTATCGCCATAACCATAAGCTGGGCTAACCAGGACGGCCTTGAGACCGGCATTTTCAGAGGTCTTCTTACACAAGAATGGATGATCGGCATCTTTGTTGCGGTCATGTTGGTTGCCGGCTCTATGTTCACGCTCTGGCTGGGAGAGCTTATTACCGAAAACGGTATGGGCAACGGAATATCTCTGCTCATCTTCGTAGGTATTCTTTCCAGCGCCGGGCTTGCGATTGTAGCTAAATTCGGAGAGGCTTTCGGCGGCAGCGATACCGCTATCTGGGAGCTGCTCGGATTCCTTTTAATGGTTATCCTTGTATTCGGACTCATCGTTTTCGTCGATCTGGCCGAGCGTAAGATACCTATTCAGTATGCTAAGCAGATTAAAGGCAGAAAGCAGTACGGCGGACAGAGCACTTATATACCGCTCAAGGTCAACGCCAGCGGAGTTCTTCCCATCATCTTCGCAACGGCCATCATCACGTTCCCTCAGCTTATCTGTCAGATGTTCTGGCCCAATACCCCGTTTTATCAGTGGTGGTTGACATGGCTTGGCGCGGGAACGCCGATTTACAGCGTCGTCGTCGGACTTTTGATTCTTTTCTTCTGTTACTTCTATGCGCAGATTCAGTTCAATCCGGAAGAGGTTTCAAGAAACATTCAGCAGTACGGCGGGTTTATCCCCGGTATCAGACCGGGAAAGCCGACTTACGAGTATCTGGTCAGGATTTCTAAGAGAATCACGCTTTTCGGCGCTATATATCTTGCGTTTATCGCGATAGTGCCTTCGCTGATATTCTCGCTTGTGCTTGACAGTACGCTGGTCAACGCTCTCAGCGCTACCGGTATGCTGATAGTTGTTTCCGTGGCTTTGGAGTTCGACAAACAGCTTGAAAGCCAGCTTATGATGAAGCATTACAAGGGATTCTTAAAATAAAGATTTATATCGTCGCGGCCGCGTTTCCCTATAAAATCAAGGAAATGCGGCTTGCGGGCGAAAAAAGGAAGCGAGCATGAATTTGATTTTATTGGGCGCGCCGGGCGCAGGCAAGGGTCTGTCTCTTATACACATCTCCGAGCCCACGAGACGGAGCTACATCTCGT
>USBU01000022.1 GCA_900553005.1 uncultured Eubacteriales bacterium
TCGGCAGCGTCAGATGTGTATAAGAGACAGATTTATAAGAGGCTTTTCAGCTGACTTATCGAATTTCCGTCCTTATCGCAAACTCTTTCAACAGTAAATGTTTCGGGCGCGATAAGTCTTTGCACGGCAATATAATCGTAAATATAACTGTTGTCGGGATGACGTTTTTCGGCAAGCTCGACCGCTTTATTGATAAGTCTGCCCAAAAGAGAATCTTCGCTCTCGCGGCGCCCTGCAAAATTGAAACGCGGAACACGGCAGGTATCCAGCGTAGCCGCCTCATGATCATAGCGCAAACATTTCTCAAACGCCGGAATATCAAGATAATGATTGAATTCGTAACCGTGGAAATTCGGCTCCGCGTTCACGCATCCGCCCATAATCAACAGTTTCTGCGCGCCCTTTTTCTCCAAAATTTTTAAGGTAATCGTGCAGGGCCCCAGCGATACCAAGTTCAAAGGAGCATTATCCTCTTCCAGCCAGTCACCGAAGCTTATGACCGGAAGGCCGGAAACGGCCGGACGCAGAAGATCGCCCATGCCGTCCTCTCCGTGAATACTGGGAAGCTTTGCCCACGGCTGAGCTATACCCCTGGTGTCTATAATGCGAACGCCTGATAGATCTTTGTTATAAGCGGAAAGCAGCGTCTGCGCGTTACGGAAGGAAACAGAAACCTCGCTGTTTCCTCCGACGGGTATCACGTCGACAAGGTCTCCCCTGTCCCTTGCGTCAATAAGCGCGACGGTCGCAACCGCGTCGTCCAGACCGTAATCGCATAACAGCGCATAGTGTTTATTCATTGTTTCCCTCCTTCAGCGGAAATCTCAACGTAAAGGTCGAGCCTTGATCAGGCACGCTCTCGGCTTCTATCGTTCCGCACATCATCTCCACGATTGATTTGGCGATAGTAAGTCCCAGGCCGCTGCTGTGCTTATCGCGGTTCCTGGATTTATCGCAGCGATAAAATCTGTCGAAAATATGCGGCAGATCCTCGGCCGAAATTCCCTTGCCTTGGTCCGATATCTTTATTTCGGCATATCCGCCGCGTTTAATCGAGGATACCTGTATTTCGGTATCATCCTCCGAATACTTAATAGCGTTGTCCACTACGGCGCGGACGCACTCGGTAAACATGTTTTTATCCAGCTCGCACACTACGCTGCCCGAGGATGAAAACAAAAACCGACGCGTCTTGCAAACCAGCGTATAGCCGTCCATGACCGAAGAAAGTTCCTTGTCGACGTCGACGGGCTCGGTTGAAAACATATATCTGCCTATCTTTGCAAGCAGCAAAAGCTGCTCGACGATGCGCTGCATGTTCTCCGCCTCGCGCGCAATGCTTTCGATGCTTTCGTTAAGTATTTCCGGATCGTCCTTGCCCCAGCGCATTAAAAGATTTGAATAACCCTGAATTACGGAAATAGGCGTTTTCAGCTCGTGACTTGCGTCGGAAACAAATTTTTTCTGTCTGTCAAACGACTGCTCGAGATTATCCAGCATGGCGTTGATTCTTTCGGTAAGCTCCCGCAGCTCGTCCTGAGAGTCGACGTTGTCCAGCCTTTTTGTAAGATCGTCGCTGCTGATCCCGTCTATCCGCTTTATCATCTTTCTTAACGGACTGAGCATATACTGACTGGCCAAGCTGCCGACCGACGCAACGACGGCTATTGAAATGACAATCAGCGCCGCGCTGGTAAGACGCAGCTTAAGCATATATTCCCCGGACGGTACGCCTATTGAATCGAGATAACTCTGCACCGACGAAACTATGAAAATATCTATCAAAACCAGCGCGAGCGTAAACAAAAGCGCATATATGAGCGCAGATTTTGCGGTAATCGGAATTTTGATACGCGCAACTACATATTTAATGCCGCGCCATGCAAGCGTAAAAGGAAAAAACACGCAGGCTAAAATGCGCTTCCAAAGTTTTTTCTTCTCCGAGCCGCGCCTTTTTTCGTCGCGTATTTCTTCGAGCGTCTTTTCAACTTCCTCGAAATTCTTTTCCTCTCTTTTTTCCGACATTGCCTTTACCTAATCACATAGCCGAAGCCCCTGACCGTCTCAATAAGCTTGATGCCGAAGGCGTCGTCTATCTTAGCCCTTAAATACCGTATGTAAACGTCCACCACGTTGGTATTGCCGATAAAATCATATCCCCATACGGCGTCGAGGGCTTGCTCGCGGGAAACGACTTTGTTGCGGTTTTCTATAAGATATACGAGAAGATCAAACTCCTTTTTCGTAAGATCGAGCTCCGTCCCGTCGTAAGCGGCGATATGGGAGCTAACGTCTATCGTAAGCTTGCCAAGCTCGTACACATGGGTTTTCTTTTTAAGATTCGCCCGGATTCTCGCAAGCAGCTCCTCTATCGCAAACGGCTTTGTCATGTAATCGTTTGCTCCGATATCAAGCCCCGCAACCTTGTCAACGATCTGGTCGCGCGCGGTAAGTATTATAACGGGAGTATCCTTGGTCTGCCGCAGGCGGCGCAAAATCTCTATGCCGTTAAGCGAGGGCAGCATGACGTCAAGCACGATTAAATCGAAATCCTCTTCAAGCGCCTTGGCAAGCGCCTCGCGTCCGTCGGATACGATCGTCGTTTTGTACCCTTCGTGCTCCAGCTCCAACGACACGAATCTTGCGATCTTATACTCGTCCTCTACAATAAGAATATGATACATTATCTCCTGTCCTTACCTTAAATAAAATCTTAAATATATTCCGCCGGCTCAGTAATGCACGTTTTCGATGCGCATGGTATTTGAATTGCCCGTTTTGCCCACTTCGGAGCTGCCGGTCAGCACGACCAGATCTCCCTCCTTGACAAGGCCTGTATTAAGCGCGCACAGCGCGGCGTGCCGAAAAAGCGCGTCCGGAGAGGACTGCACCGCCGACATTGTGGGCGCCACTCCCCAGTTGAGCGCAAGCTGATTGTAAACCTTAGGCGAAGTGGTGGCCGCGATTATCACGCATTCCGGCCGGAATCTCGATACTTTTCTGGCCGTATAGCCCGACTGCGAAACCGTAATTATCGCTTTTGCGCCCAGGTCAAACGCCGCGGCGCAGGTAGAATGCGACACCGCGTCGGTAATATTGGTCACGCGATGATCGCTCATCTGAAATCTTTTTTTAAAGTTTATACAGCTTTCGGTGCGTTCTGCTATTTTAGCCATCGTCTTGACCGCTTCGACGGGATACTTGCCCGCCGCCGTTTCTCCGCTGAGCATAATAGCGCTTGTACCGTCGTAAATTGCGTTGGCCACGTCGCTTATCTCCGCGCGCGTCGGGCGGGGATTGTAAATCATCGATTCAAGCATCTGCGTGGCCGTAATAACCTTTTTACCGATACGATAACACTGCTTAATAAGCTCCTTCTGAATACTGGGCAGCTCCTCGAACGGAATCTCAACTCCCATATCTCCGCGCGCAACCATAATTCCGTCGCTGAGCTCCAATATTTCGGACGCGTTGCTGACGCCCTGACGGTTTTCGATTTTGGATATAAGCTGTATGTTTTCCCCGCCCGCCAACGCGACGAGATTTTTAACCTGTCTAACGTCGTCAGCGCTTCTCACGAAAGAGAGCGCGATATAATCCGCGTCCTCGGATATTGCGAATCTTATGTCCTGTCTGTCAATATCGGACAGATAAGGCATATCGATTGCGATACCCGGCAGATTGATGCTTTTGCGGTCGGTAAGCTCCCCGCCGTCCACTACGGTCGTAAGAATATCCTCGGTGAATACTTCCTCAACCCTTAGCTCTATAAGTCCGTCGTTGATAAGCACCCGATCGCCCGGCTTTAAATGCTTTGGCAGATCCTTATACGTTACCGAAACGCGAGTCACGTCTCCCTCAACCTCCTTAACGGTCAATGTAAACGGATCTCCCTCGTTCAGCGTTACGCGGCCTTCCTTAAACGTCCTTATACGAATTTCCGGTCCCTTTGTATCCATCATGATTGCAACCGGCGTATCGAGCTCTGCACGCACGCGCTTAACCATCTCGATACGGTTTTTATGCTCCTCATAGTCGCCGTGCGACATATTAAGGCGCGCAACATTCATACCGGCGCGAACAAGTTTTTTAAGTACCGAATAGTTGTCGGTTGCCGGTCCCAGAGTGCAGACAATCTTTGTTTTCCTCATAATAAACTCCTTTCTCCTCTTTTCCCCGTCCGATACAAATCAATGCCGACGGCAACGCCGTTATGCGCAGGATAAGAAATCAATCGATTTTTTCAATATCGAAGGGCGTTGCCTGATACACGCAATAGTTAAGCCAGTTGGAAATAAGCAGCGATTCGTGCGCGCGCCATTTAAGCACGTGCGGCTTGGTCGGATCGTCGTCCTCGAAGTAATGCTTTGGAACGGCCATTTCCATGCCCTTAGCCTTGTCCCGAAGATACTCCTTTTCCAAAGAATCGGCGTCGTATTCTCCGTGGCCGAACACGAAAACGCGCCTTAAATCCTTGCTTGCGGCCAGATAAACTCCGGCCTCGTCGCTCTCGGCCAGGACGCTGATATCGCCTACGCCGGCAAATTCCGCCGGAGCAATATCGGTAAACCGCGAATGCGGCGCATAAAAAACATCGTCAAATCCACGTACAAGCGGATTGGTGCGCTCATACACCCGATGCGGAAAAACACCGAATATTTTTTCGTTTTTCAGCGTCTTGTTAACTCCGTAGTAATAGTACATCGCCGCCTGAGCCGCCCAGCAAATATACATGGACGAGTATACGCGATGGCCCGCCCATTCCAAAACGCGTTCAATTTCCGGCCAGTATGCAACCTCCTTAAAATCCATGCGCTCAACGGGCGCGCCGGTCACAATCAGACCGTCGAATTTTTCGCCGGACGCGCATATCTCGTCAAATGTCTTGTAAAACGACTTAAGATGAGCCTCCGGAGTATGCTTGGATACATAGCTTGCCGTCGTCAGAAAAACTATTTCCACCTGCAGCGGAGTATTTCCTATAAGCCGCAGAAGCTGAGTTTCAGTATCTATCTTATTGGGCATAAGATTTAAAACGGCCACGCGCAAAGGACGCACGTCCTGGCTTTCGGCGCGTTCATTCGTCATAACGAAAATATTTTCGTTTTCCAGAAATTTTCTGGCCGGCAGATCCTTTGAAATCCTTACTGGCATTGTTAATGCTTTCCTCGGTCTCTGATTTATCGGAAGCTTTAATCAATAAAAAACATTCCGCATTATAAGTATAACCGTTTTCCATTCAATAGTCAACAAAATTCGATTAAAGCCGCGTTGCGCCGTCAAGCGGGCCGAATGTTTTATGTCGCACATCCGGCTCAGCCATCGGCTCATGCGCGGACACGCCGAAGCCGCCGGGCAACAATCGCCGCCGCCCGGAGATAAACGTTTGAATAAGGAATTGCCGCCTTATATCAATAAAGCGGCAATATCGGAAAAAAAGGAAAAAGAAGATGAAAAAGCTTGGATTTTATTATTTATTGATTTCTGCGTCTATATATTCCAAAGGATCAACTATCTCTCCGTTAACGCTGAGCTCCAAATGAACATGAACGTTGTCCGACGCTTCAGTCATCATATTGCCGGCCACTCCGACGGACGAGCCTAAAGTCACCTCGTCTCCGACCTTGACGGACGCGGAAGCAAGGGACTTGTAAACGGACACAAAACCGTCCTTATGCTCTATAGTTACGACTACGCCCTCAAGCGTGGTCTCCTCCACCGCGGTAACCTTACCGTCGGCAACCGCCATAACGGGCGCGTTCTCGGCTGCGGCAAAGTCAACGCCCGTATGCGTCTTCCACATATTGAGCGAGGGCATATATACAAGAGTGGTAAGAGCCGCCTCTCTGATGACCGTACCGTTTTCAACGGGCAGTCCGAATTTGATCTCGTCGCTGCCGGTATCGATTACAGGCGGATCCACGGGAGTATTTACCTCGCCGTCGTCAACGGGCGGAACGACCACCGGTACGTCCTTTTTCCCTGAAAAAACCACGGCAAGCGTCACGGTTACCGCGATAACGACCACGGACGCCACGGCAACCAGCCAGTACATGAGCTTTGTCTTTTTGGGATTTTTAGCCTTTCCCGATCCTGAATAAGTTTTCATAAAATTATTTTTAACCTCCGTATCGCTGATTATTGACAGCAAATCGATTTATATACATGCTGAAACGATTTTTTTATTTTTCAGTACGCGCCCTTGAGCAGCGGACTGCCTACAGCCATTTTTCCGCCGGAAACGGCAATCATAACGTTTACGTAACCGAACGAAGTTTTTTCACGGGCGGATATGCGCGGACAGTACGCGTAAAATATCGTTATATCTTCAAGCCGCTCGGTATAAAGCACTCTGGCATTCATACTTTCCAAAAGCGTCTCCGCGTCTCTGACTCCGCCCGGCGTATCGATACGCTCATACGAGCCGCGCGCGTTGAGCGCAGGCACGCCTCCGCACACGATTTCCTTATCTCCCGCACCGAAAACCGTATAAACTCCTTTGTCGATAAACCCGGGCAAGCCGTTGTCAAACAGCCTGATGCCTATCATAATTAACGCTACGGCTGCAAAAACCGCAATTCTTTTATTGACGACGCTCAAAAAATCACCTCAATTTAAATCTTTTTGCCGGTAAAAGCGAAGAAATAAAAAAACCGCCGCGTTTTACCGTCGGCGGAATTATAGCCAAATGTCAGTTTATTTATACTGTTTTACATAAAATCGTATTCTGCGTCAACCGTAAAGCCTGGCAAAGAAGCGGAAACGCTTTCTATAACCTCGGACAAAATATGCTCGCGCTCCTTCATCAGCTTTTCGGAAAGCTTCAGATGCAAACGAATCGTCTTTTGCTCGTCCGCTATACACAGCTCGTGAAAAGATGCGTCCCGTCCGTAAGGTTCAAGCGCCGAAATAACGGCGCGGCGCACGGAAACGAAACGCGCGTCGGAAACATCGACCGGGTCGCTGTGCACTACAAGATTTATGTTGTATTTAAAATATGCGGCGCGTTCAATACGGTCAACCGCGTCATGCACTTTTATAAACGAAAGATTTTTATCAAATTCCGCGTCAACGGACGCAACCTTGTGCGCCGCGCCGTAATCGTGCACCATAAGATCGTGCACACCAAGCACAAGCGGCTCGCTTTTTACAAGCTCGGCGATATCTTTTTCCACCTCGTCGCCGCAATCGCAGCCGAGCAGCCTGTTTACGGTGGAAAGCACGATTTTCAAGCCACCGAAAATAATAAAGCCCGACGCAGCTATGCCGCACGCCGCATCCACCGGAAAATCGGTGAAACCCGACGCAATAAATGAAACCGCAACGAGCGTCGTAACCGCGCAGTCCGAAAAGCTGTCAAAGCACGCGGCCTTAAGCGTATCCGATTTTACGCTCTTGTTTCGGATAAAGTACATCATTCCCATGACAAATTTGACCGCTATCGAAATAATCAGTACGATCAACGCAGGCAGAGAATACTCTGCCCTGTCACCGGAAAACAGGCTTTTAACGGACGAAATCAGCAGCTCGGCTCCCACGATAAGCACCAAAGCGCTGACTACGAAAGCCGCAACGTACTCAAAGCGTCCGTGCCCGTAAGGATGCTCTCGGTCAGCCTTTTTGCCCGATATAACGAAGGAGCTGACCGTAACCGCGCTTGTCCCGACGTCCGACAAATTATTCACGGCGTCGGACATTATGGACAGAGAGCCCGTGATAAGTCCGAAAGCAAGCTTTATTCCGCCCAAAATAAGATTAAGCAAAAGTCCGGCCGCAGCCGTAATCACGCCTTCTTTTTCTCGTATTTTATTTTTTTCATCGTTATCGGTCAACAAAATCCACCCCTTTCCGGCACTAACGACCTTTACGCGGAAAAGCTTAGCTTCGCTTATTCCGACCGCAATTCGTCAAGACGACGTTATATCTGCGCGGCCGGTTCGCAATATCTTGTCAGATGATGTCGTCGTCCTTTTTTGGCCGCACAAAAGGCTCAAAAGGATCGTCCCCGAAGGAAAAGTCGTCGTCAGGCGTTGCTTCGGACCTCTTTTTCGCGCCGCGTTCCGGCGGAGGCGCGTAATCCCCTGCGGGCGGCTGCAAATATTCGCCGTCAGGCACGACCGCGTCCTCGGCTCCTATGAAATGATTTTCAAAATGCGGCTCTCTGGCTTCGATAGCCGCATCCGCTTTGTTTTCATAAAGGTCGGTAAAAGTAGTATATTCGCCGTGCCAGCGCACCGTTACCTTGTCCGTCCGGCCGTTTCGGTGCTTGGCAACGATCAAATCGCACTTTGTACGGGTATCCTCGTCTACCGTCTGGTCGTTGGGGTCGTGCTCACGGTACAAAAATAT
Source organism: uncultured Eubacteriales bacterium (assembly GCA_900553005.1). Classification (GTDB taxonomy): domain Bacteria; phylum Bacillota; class Clostridia; order Christensenellales; family Pumilibacteraceae; genus UBA10677. The sequence continues at coordinate 8,350 of USBU01000022.1, forward strand.
AATTATGTCCGCGTCCTGCTCTATAGCGCCGGATTCCCTCAGATCCGACATCTGCGGTTTTTTATCTGTACGCTTTTCAATGTCGCGGGACATCTGGCTGAGCAGCAGTATAGGCACGTTGAGTTCCTTGGCCGCAATCTTCATGGTACGCGTAATATCGCTGACCTCCTGCTGACGGCTTTCGACGCGTCTCCCCGACGACATTAACTGAAGGTAATCGACAAGTATAAGATCAAGACCGTGCTCCCTTTTCAGCCGGCGGCATTTGGATAAAATTTCTATAGGCGTGGTCAGAGAGCTGTCGTCCACAAAAATCTTTGCGTCGGCCAATCTTTTCTGCGCCTCCATCAGCCGCATGGTCTCCTGCGTCGTGCGTTTACCGCTGTTGACATGCTCCATGCTGACCTTTGCGACCGAGCACAGCAATCTTGTCGCAAGCTGCTCGGCGGACATCTCCAGAGAAAAAACCGCGCACCTGAAAGGATCAGGCTTGCCAGACGGCGTGCGTCTGGACTTATCTAGAGCGGCATGAGAAATAAAATTCATGCCGAGACTGGTTTTGCCCTGAGCCGGCCGCGCTGCGATAAGCACCAGATCCGACTGGTGAAAACCGCCCAAAAGCTCGTTTAGCTTGGTAAACGGAATGGGCACGGTGTTCTGTGCGGTAGGATCCTTTTGCTTTTCGTCCATTATTTCGAAAGCTCGGCCTATAGCGTCGTTCATATCGATAAGCGAGCTTTTATCCTGTTTTTCGGACAAGGCGTAAATTTCCCGCTCGGCCAGCGACAGCGCATCCTCCTCCGCGTCGCCCGAATACGCGCAGTCCATGATCTTCTGCGACGAGGAAATAAGCTGGCGAAGAAGCGAGGTTTTTTTAACTATATCCAGATAATGCCTGTAGTTGTCCGCACTGGGCACGAAAGTAGTCAAAGACGTAAGGTATGTAAGTCCTCCTACGCCGTCCATCACGCCCAGCTCCTCCACCTCCTGCACGAGCGTTACGAAATCGATGGGCTTATCCTTGTAGGAAAGATTGAGCATCGCCTGAAATATATCCTTATGCGCCGGCTGATAAAAATCGTCGGGCTTTAATTCGTTGAGTATGGTAATAGGCGCGTCCTCGTCAATAAGCACACAGCCCAAGACCGCCTGTTCGGCCTCGTCGTTGTGCGGCAGAACACGCGCCTTTACGTTGGGATGCTCTCTTTTTTCATTTTTGGCGGCAGGCATTTTCTCTCCCCTCCATTTTATCGCTTTTACTTTAAGCCCAGGCACGCGCATAAAGTTTGAAATCGTGCTTTGACGTGACCGCGCGCCCCTCGTTGCCGTTTTTCCGACGGCAAGTAATGCTTTACGTTATTTATTATCTTTCAGCCGGACGTATTTTAAATAGCGCTTTCCCGCTTAATCCTTACCGGCATTTCCGCAAGCCGCTCATAAAAATAACTATAAGCAAGCTGCTATTGGCTAAGCTGCTTTTTCTTAAAGTCGGCCTTGGCGCGCAGCGACGCGTCCAGAATTTTTTTACGGATGCGCAGACTTACCGGGGTGACCTCCAAAAGCTCGTCGTCGGCAATAAATTCAAGACATTGCTCAAGCGACATAGAAACCGGCGGAGTAAGCCTCAGCGCTTCGTCCGAGCCGGACGCGCGCATATTGCTCATCTGCTTGCGCTTGCAAACGTTTACCACGATATCGCCGCCCTTTGGATTTTCTCCGACTATCATTCCCTCGTAAACCTTGACGCCGGGACCGATAAAAAGCGGACCGCGCTCCTGCGCGTTGAACAGCCCGTAAGTAATTGATTCTCCGGTCTCATACGCCACTAAAGAGCCGCAGCTGCGGCGCTCGAAATCGCCGCGGTATTTATCATAGCGGTCGAATACCGAATTAAGTATTCCCTCTCCCTTGGTATCCGTTAAAAATTCAGATTTATAACCGAAAAGCCCGCGGCTGGGCACGGAAAACTCCAGTCTCATGCGTCCGCCCAAAGGCGTCATTGTCTTCAGCTCTCCCGCGCGCGCGCCCATCTTTTCCATCACGACGCCCACGAAAGCCTCGGGAACATCGGCAACCAGCGTATCGATGGGCTCGAAGAGAACTCCGTCAATTTCCTTGAAAAGCACCTTGGGCATCGAAACCTGAAACTCGTACCCTTCTCGGCGCATATTTTCGATAAGTATGGAAAGGTGCATTTCACCTCTGCCGCACACCGTAAATGCCTCCGACGAATCGGTGTCGCTGACCTTTAAGCTTACGTCGCGGATCTGCTCCTTGTATAACCGTGCGCGAAGATGACGCGACGTGACAAATTTACCCTCCCGACCGGCAAACGGAGAATCGTTGACCGAAAAAGTCATTTCTACGCTCGGCTCTGAAATTTTGGGAAATTCAAGCGCCTCGGGCACGGCCGGATCGCAAATGGTATCCCCGATGGAAACGCCCTCCACTCCGCTGACGCAAACTATATCGCCGACGGTTGCGCTTTCCGCCGTAACGCGGGCAAGCCCCTCAAACTGATAAATATTGGTAACCTTGGCCTTAATCGACTGATCGGGCTTATGATAATTGACAAGCACGACCTGCTGATTCTGCTTTAACGTGCCCCGCTCTATCCTGCCGATTCCTATAGAGCCGACATAGTCCGAATAATCGAGCGCGGAAACCAGCATCTGAACGGGTCCGTCCGCACTGCCGGAGGGCGCGGGTATATGACGTACAATCTTTTCAAACAGCGGAATAAGATTTTCGCCCGGATTTGTCATATCAAGCGTAGCGGTACCCTGACGCGCGCTGCAATATACGATGGGGCTGTCAAGCTGCTCCTCGGTAGCGTTAAGCTCAAGTAAAAGCTCCAGCACCTCGTCAACGACCTCGTTTACTCTGGCGTCCGGCCTGTCTATCTTATTTACCACTATAATGACCGGGTGCTTAAGCTCCAGCGCCTTTTGCAGAACGAAACGCGTCTGCGGCATTGTTCCCTCGTAAGCGTCCACGAGAAGAACGACGCCGTTTACCATTTTCAGTATTCGTTCCACCTCTCCGCCGAAGTCCGCGTGCCCGGGCGTGTCCACTATATTTATCTTGTAATTTCCGTATTTTACCGATGTGTTTTTTGCAAGTATGGTTATCCCCCGCTCGCGCTCGATATCGTTGCTGTCCATAACTCTTTCCGCAACCACCTGATTGGACCGGAAAGCTCCGCCCTGCTTCAGCAAAGCGTCGACAAGAGTTGTCTTGCCGTGATCGACGTGCGCAATTATCGCCACGTTACGGATATGTTCGTTAGTCATAAATTAGGCTGATCCCCTTTAAGCGGTCTTCATCACTTTCCCTGCGTAAGGCGTCACGCCTGCAAGGTTACTTATCGTCTCCGTGCCCGTCGTCAGACTTTTTCCCGGCTTCTTCCGTCCTGTCTCTTATACACATCTCCGAGCCCACGAGACGGAGCTACATCTCGT
>USBU01000023.1 GCA_900553005.1 uncultured Eubacteriales bacterium
CCGCAGCCCCGGATCCATATTATCGATACTGCCGGCAAAAGTTTTACCGTGCGGAAGCCGAAAAAAGAAAAAATCGCCCTCACGGGAGCGATTATTGCTTAAAAATTATGCGGTTTTAATCGTCAACGCCCTGACAAAAGACTATAATTTTCCATAAAAACACACCGACACGAAAATAAATTTATTTTTTATTAATACCTTAAATTCCGATCGAAGGTAATAAACGGCAAAAAACTGATTTATATCCGGTCGGCGCGCTGTCAGCCGCCGGTAAGGGATAGTGCGCAAACTAAACGTGCCGCAGTGCGGAATAATACGCGGCTTTAAGCACGGGCGCAATTTTTTCGGCCATGCGCATAAAGCCCAGATCCGTAGGATGAACGCCGTCAACAGTACAGCCGTCGCCGTCCCTGCCGGCAAACAAGTTTCTTCCGTCGATGAGATAAACGTTTTTATCGCCGTTGCGTTTTGCATTAAGATAAGTGCGCTCTATAACGGCAAACCGCGCCGCGGCTTCGGCCGCTCCGCATTTTAAGTCCGGCCGGCTGATAAAAATCACCGAAGTTTCGGGCTTTGCCGAGCGGAAAATACCGAAAAAAGCATTGTGCGTTTTTTCCAGCTCAGTCGCGTCCGTCGCGTTATGATCGTAATCCATCACGAAAACCGAACAATCGAGCGCGGACAAATATTCGGCCATTGTTCTTTCGCCGCGCGCGCTGCCGGAAAATCCAAGATTAACGACGTCGACATTTAAAATCCGAGACAGCACGGAAACGTAATCTGCGCCAGGTCTTGACGCGCATCCCCCCTGAGTTATGGACGAACCGTAAAAAACCACGGGTTTCTTGCATTCGTACTCCGGACCGGCAGACAGCGCGCTGCCCTCAGCCAAGCCTATCCTGACGTCCTTTACCCCGTTATACAACGGAAGATACAGCGTAAACCCGAGCGGACGACCGTATGCGGAGACATCTACTCTGCCCTCGTAAATACCGTCCGTGTCGTAAGGCGGTATTACGGCGCCGAGAAATCTGTCGCGGCCGTCTGAAAATTCCGCGTAAAGAGCCGCTCCCGAGGTGCCCGAAAGAGGCATATGCGGAAATCCGGTAACGCCGTCAAGCGTTATTTTAACGGCAACGAACGGTGAATCCGTTCCGAATCTGATTCTTCCTCCGCAAGTATGACGGCACAGGCTGCCCACGCCGTTGCTGACGCTTTTTGCGACATCAAACGGCATGCGGGCATAAAGCCCGGCCGACGCGTCGAAATAAACGCCGTAGGTTTTAAACGGCGCGCTTTTTACGTCGTACCATACGGCTCCGCCGACGTTCGCCGCCGTTGAAAAATTTTTATCGATTTTTTCTATTTTCATATTACCCCCGTGACAGCGACGATATTCTTCCGCGAACGGCTTACCTAAACACCCGACTCTTTGTACAGCCCATTTAAGTCCGTTTTTTAAACGGATAAGTAATTTACATTCAAACGCGCCGGACGAAATGACGAAAGACGTCGAAGCCCGTCGCACGCATTTTTAATTTATCGAAAAGCGCGGCCGGCCATTAAGGACTGAAGAGATATGCTCCGACTTAAACCTTAATCGTTGCTAAGCCCGCTATTAACCGCACGTCTATTATAGTCCTTCTGCAAATACGAGTCAACGTTTTTTCCGCTATAAGCCGCCGCGGCCTTTAAGACAATAGAAAATCGCGCCGACAAAACGACCGTGACGCGCTTATTTCTTGACATAAAAAGGCATTAAGTGATAAGATAACTCACGGGTAACGCTTATGGAAAACCGGCAAAATACAATAAGTCCCGTCGTAGGCCGCTTTGCGCCTACCCCTTCAGGGCGTCTGCATCTAGGCAATATTTTTACCGCGATGCTGGCATGGCTGTCCGCAAAAAGCGCGGGCGGCCGGATTTTGCTGCGCATCGAAGACCTGGACAAGGAGCGCTGTCCTAAAGGCTCCGTCGAAACGCTGCTGGACGACCTCAGATGGTTCGGCTTTACCTTTGACGGCGATATATTGTTTCAAAGCGAGCGCGGCGATATATACGGCGGCCTGTTGAAAAAACTGGAAAAACTTATTTATCCGTGCTACTGTTCGCGCGCTCAGCTGCACGCGGCGACAGCGCCGCACGGAGACGCGCCGATATACAGCGGCCGCTGCCGAAATCTGCCGCCCGATGAAAGGCCGGATAAAAATCCTTGCCTGCGCCTTTCGGCACCCGATAAAACCGTTAAATTTACGGATATCGTGCAGGGCGAATACACGCAGAACCTTAAAACGGAATGCGGAGACTTTATTGTACGAAGAGCCGACGGAGTTTACGCATATCAGCTTGCCGTAGTCGCAGACGACGCGCTTAGCGGAGTAACAGAAATAGTCCGGGGCAGAGACCTGCTTTCATCCGCCCCGCGTCAGCTTTATTTATACGAGCAGCTTGGATTTAAAGCGCCGGAATTTGCGCACGTACCGCTGCTGACGGACGAAAACGGAGAACGTCTGTCGAAGCGCGACGGACGGTCGAATCTAGAATATTTACGGAAAGTCTATTCCTCGCCGCAGCCGCTTATCGGCATGCTGGCCTATAACGCCGGACTTTTACCTGAATTTGAGCCGGCAGCGCTGGACGATCTGATAGCTTTATTCGACTGGAAAAAAGTAAAAAAAGAGGATGTTCAGCTTAATCCCTGCGGACTTTTTTAGCAGTTTTCCGGTTTTTTACCGCGACTGCCGTATGAATAAAAACGCAACGGCTACGGTGTTTTAACACGCCGCAAGCCGCCTGCCGCAAACCGAAAAAGTCCGTTTCTCTTTCGGATTTAAATCGTCTGAGAAAACGTATCAAGTTTTTTACAAAGAAAACGCCGTCCCCTGCGGACGGCGTCTGCTTTACTAAAGTCTTGACAGCGAGGCCTTAAGCCTTGCCGCCGTTTTATCTTTACCGAGAAGCTCCGCCATTTCTACGGCGCCCCCGGGCGTATTCTGCGCGCCGGTAATGGCTATGCGGAACACCCAAAGCACCTGGCCCTTTTTCCATCCGTTGGCTTCGGCAAAGCTCACAAGCGCGTCGTGCAGAGAGCCGAAAGCTTTATCGCATAAATCTATAAGCCCGGGAAGCATGCTTTTTGCAAGAGCGCAGTCGGTTTTCCATTTGGCGTTTACAAAAAGGTTAAGGTCGTATCCGTCGAATGCGGTAAGAAATTCGGTAAGTCTGCCAACGTCCGAAAAAATTTCGCACCGGTTTTTCAAAAGTCCGGACAAATATCTTAAATCATAGCCCTCGAGATAATCGAGTCGCTCATAAAAAGGTAAAGCGTATTCGTAAAACTGCTCGTCGGAAAGCTCCTTGACATAACATGAGTTAAGCCAGCGCATTTTGTTTTCATCGAAAATCGAAGCGGACTTGCTTAGCCCGGACACCGAAAACAGCTCGGCCATTTCTTTGAGGGAAAACTTTTCCCGGTTGTCCTTAGGACTCCAGCCGAGAAGCGCGATATAATTGACGATTGCCTCCTTAAGGTAGCCTTTTTTTATGAAATCCTCATACGATGCGTCGCCGTGACGCTTGCTCAGCTTATGAGTGGCGTCGCGCATGATCGGCTGAAGATGCATATAATTGGGAATTTCCCATCCGAAAGCCTTATAAAGCAGATTATACTTGGGCGTGCTGGAAAGATACTCCACACCGCGTATAACATAATTTATTCCCATAAGATGATCGTCGATCACATTGGCAAAATTGTAGGTTGGCATTCCGTCCGACTTTATAAGAATATTGTCCTCAAGATCCTTATTGTCCACGGTGATATCGCCGAATACCATATCGTGATAGGTTGACGAGCCCTCCTCAGGAATATTCTGGCGTATGACGTAAGGCTCGCCCGCGGCGATACGGCGGAGCGCCTCCTCGCGCGGCAGCTTTTGACAATGCTTATCGTATTTTGTAGCGCCGGCCGCGTGTATTTCCTCCAGCCTTTCCTTTGTGCAGAAGCAATAATAAGCGTCGCCCTGCTCGATCAGCTTTTCCGCATATTTAAGATATATATCCCGGCGCTCGGACTGAACGTATGGTCCGTAAGGTCCGCCTACGTCAGGCCCCTCGTCGTACTTAAGCCCCGTCTCTCTTAAAGTCCGGTAAATAATTTCCACCGCGCCGTCAACGTATCGCCCGAGGTCCGTGTCCTCAATGCGGAGAATAAACTTTCCGCCGTTCTTTTTAGCGAAAAGCCAGGCATATAAAGCCGTCCTCAAGCCTCCGATATGCAGATAGCCCGTCGGGCTGGGCGCGAATCTCGTTCTTACCGTATCCATGATTACCTCTCCTCTGTTGACAAAATTTGCGGCCGGGAGTATAATATACCGCGACAGGAAAATTTTACCGACAGGAATAATTTTACCTGAAATCAGGTACGGTTAATTATAATGCAATTCTCGGATTTAAGCAAGCATTTTGGCATAATCGGAAATACTGTAACCGACCTGCAGTCAAGGAGAAAGCAAATGCTGAACGATTTAAGCGAAATCATCGCCATTAACAGCGTGGAGGCCGAACGCTCCGCCGCCGACGCGCCCTTCGGGGCCGAGCTGAGAAACGCTCTGGATTGGTTTTTAAACAAGGCCTCGCACTACGGGCTTAAGGTGGGAGAAAACGGCGGATATTACGGCTGGGCGGAATACGGTGATCCGGAAAGTCCGCTTATAGGCATAATCTGTCATATCGACATCGTCCCCGCAGGCAGCGGCTGGGAGGGCGATCCGTTTAAAATGCGCAGCGAAAACGGAAAGGTTTACGGCAGAGGCGCTGCCGACGATAAAGGACCGCTCGTTGCCGCCCTTCACGTGCTGAAAAAACTTAAAGACGACAAAACCAAGCTTAAGCACCGCGTGAGATTGATTGTCGGCTGCAATGAGGAAACGGGATCGCTTTGTCTTAAAAAATATGCGGCCGAAGGCGAAATACCAGTAGTTTCATTGACACCGGACTCGGATTTTCCGGTAATAAACAGTGAAAAGGGAATACTGCACACCGACGCGGAGCTTATTCCCGACGAAATATTCTTAAACAACGTAATCGAGCTTTCAGCCGGAGAGCGCGCAAACGTCGTCCCCGGCAGCGCGTACTTCATAATCAAACGAGACGGAACGATATACGAAACTTTGAAAAAAACCGATCCACAGCTTACCGCCGACGTTTTCCGCACGCCTGCGATCACGGAAAAGCTGGTTGAAATCGGCGCCGAAGCGGAGGATTTCGGAATAGAGCACTCTGACCGCGGAATAAAAATAACGGCGCGCGGCGTCGCGGGGCACGCCATGGATCCGGATAAAGCCGATAACGCGCTTTGGAAAATATGGGCATTTTTGCGGGCTTATGCGCCTGAAAGCGAATTTATCTCCCGCATATACGATAATTTCTGCCGTAAAGACTGCGCAAAAACGATAGGCGCCTATAAAGAAGACGAAAAAAGCGGCCGCCTTACGATGAACATGGGCGTAGCGAGATACGAAGGCAGCAAGCTGACGATAAAATTCGATTTCCGTCTCCCGATTACAGCGGATCCCGACAGTACGGAAGCAGCTCTTAAATCGGCTCTGCCCGGCGAAGCGGTAATAAAAAGAGCAAGGTTTGCCGATAATCTTTATATAGACGAAAGCTCTCCTCTTATAAAAACCCTGCTGTCGGTTTACGCCGAGGAAACCGGAGAAAAGAATCCGAAACCGATTCAGACCGGCGGAGGAACCTACGCCAGAGAGCTGCCAAACGCAGTAGCCTTCGGTCCTACCTTCCCGGGCGCGGAAACGAACATACACAACGCGGACGAAAATATAGAAGTCGCACATTTATACAAACTTTACGATATATATCTTAAAGCGATTAAGGCGCTGGACACATTATATTGAGAATTAAAAATAAAACATAACAAGGAGAATAACATGAAGCAAGTAAAAACAAACGAATTTGAATCCGAGGTATTAAAAGCCGAAGGACAGGTGCTGGTGGACTTTTGGGCGCCCTGGTGCGGTCCGTGCCGCGCGCAAGGCCCCATTTTGGAGGAGCTTGCGTCGGAAACCGCCGGCAAGCTTAAAATCGTCAAAGTCAACGTGGACGAAGAGCCGGCTCTTGCGTCCGCATACGGCGTAGCAAGCATTCCTACCCTGCTGTTTTTTAAAAACGGCCGTCCCGTTAACAAGGCGGTGGGGCTGCATTCCGCCGACGACCTTAAAGCTATGATGTAAGCATGAAAAACGAAAATGCTTTATCCGGTGCGGCAATAGCCGAAAATTCGGTCGGCTGGCTTAGCATTTTCCGCACCGTAGTCTGCATCGGGGACAGTCTGTCCTCCGGCGAGCTTGTCTCAAGGGACGCGGACGGCAAAAATCAATATAACGATTTTTACGAATACTCCTGGGGACAGTTTCTTGCGAGAAAATACGGCATAAACGTACATAATTTTTCTCGCGGAGGCATGACCGCCCGAGAATACATGACTACATTTGCGGACGGAAAACGCTTCTTTTCGCCCCGGCTGGCCGCTCAGGCATATTATATTGCTCTGGGCGTAAACGACCTATTATGTCAGAATCACGAGATAGGATCGGCCGACGATATGTACGCAGTCAATCCGGACACCTTTGCCGGATATTTTGCCGCGATTATAAAAAAATATAAGGAATTGCAGCCAAGAGCCAAATTCTTTTTAATTACCATGCCACGGGAATACCGGGACGACGAAAGAAAAATCGGCTTAAAAAAAGCTCATCGCAAGCTTATGTACGAATTTGCAGAACGTTTTGACAACGTTTACGTAATCGATTTATACGAGCTTGCTCCGCCGTATGACGAAAGCTTTGAACTAAGACACGTCATGAACGGTCATCTTACGCCCTCCGGTTATCTGCTGACCGCAGAATACATAGGCCGGCTTACGGACAGAATCATCGACGAACGTATAGAAGATTTCCGCGACGTCGGTTTTATAGGGACTTCATTGCGGGAATAATCTGTCTGAAAAGACGAACCGCACGCTTAAGACTATGAAATATAAAAGCGCATGGATAATCGCTTGTCCATACGCTTTTTGATTTAAAAACTTCAATACGCACATATTGCGGAAAAAACAGTTACGCAACGCTTTTAATTCAACGAAATTTTTTTCGCACATCTGCCGCTCCGCCGATTGCTTATAATAATATATGCAGATGCCAAAGCTTAACTATTTTAAATTATCAAGCCGTTTTCAAACGTCGGCTTTTCCCTTTTAAAACCGTTTACAATGCCTTTACAGACCGAACTGAAAAAAATCACGTTCGGCTTTTTTTAAGTTTAAATCCGCAAACGAATAAAATTTCAACCAACTATTACCGTATCGTCCGCATTCCAAACCGTTTCAAACGGCCTAACAAGCGTATTTTTCACGTTTGCCACTAGTGCCCGACCGATTTTCCGTCAGCCCTCCACCCCGTCGAAAATAAGCTCCGGCACATATTTTGCAAATTCCTTAAGCACGTCGTACCAGCTTCCGCTAAGCTCGCTCATATGGTGGATATATGGGCCTTCCACAAGTTTTCTTTCAAGCGCGGGCAGATCTTTGAATTCAGCCCACATGTACGTGCCGAAGGTAAAAGGACCGTCGCCCGTTTCCGCTTCCGCCGCAAAAAGATAATACTTTCCCCTTTCTCCCTGAAAACGAGAAATCGTATATTTACCGTCTTTTACGCGGAAAGACGGACGCGCGTTATAAAGATATGCCCGGCTGTCCTCCGCCTTTGCCGACATCGGGAAAGGTCCGCAGTGCCACAAAAGCTCGCCGTTATCGTCATGAGGATTGCGGCAGGTGAATTCGCCGAACAACGGCGGTTTTTTGCCGCGGGCGGCGGCTGACAAAACGGCGTTTGTTATCGCGCCGTGCACGTCCGACTCGCATGTGACAAGTATCCCCTCGTCCGCCAGAATACTCATAGCCACGCAGGGCATAGCGCCGAAGCCCGGCTGCATGGCCGTCCAGCACTCGGTAGCGATCACTCCGGGATTATATTCCCGATCGATATCCTTATAAAACTCAACAAACGCCATCATCTTGACCAGTTGCTCGCGCGGTACGGAGGATACGTCGACTGCGGCCGAATATTTGTCGGCGTATTCTTCCAATTTCTTGCGGCGGTTAAGATAGATATCTTCAAGCTGATTTAAAGCCTCGGCCATATTGACGGTAACGGTGCTTATCCCGAATTTCTCCGTAAGCTCGGTCTCGTTGCACATGACGCTTTTAAACGGCCTGAGACGAGTGCCGACCAGCGCCACGGTAAGATTTTTGAAATTTTTTACCATACACGCCACGGACAGAAATTTATCGACTCCGTCCGAAAAAGCGCTATCGGTTTCAAGACAGTTTTCTATATAGCTGAACGGGATATTCTGTCGTTTTAGCTGCTTGGAAATGGCAAAAACGCCGCACTGCGCGTCGGTATATCTGGTGCCGTCCGCCTCGAACTTAAGGTCGCGGGGCGCGTACAGCAAAACGGGTACGTTCATCAGCCTGGCTATTTTTCCGGCGGCCTCTTCGTTGCCGAAATTACAGTTGATTATAAATATCGCGTCCACCTTTTCCGCCCTGAAGCGCTCGGCAACTTTTTCGCAGTCGGATTCGAGAAAAAGCAGTCCCTCCTCGTTCAGCCATTCCAAATCAACGAATTCGGTGTTCTCGTCGCCGAAACGCGACTTAATAAACGGAATTATGCGGTTTTTGTTGGCGACCGCGTAATCGGGATTAAAAATGCCTGTACGCTTAGGTCCCGGCAAAAATCTGCGCTCGGGGACAAGTCCGATTTTCAGCTTATAGTCAAGCATATCATTCTCCTTGAAATATAATGTTAATTTGATTTTATTATACTGCCGCTTAAGCGCGCCGCGCCACTCAACAGTTAGTCCGATTGTATCAAAAATTAACCAATTTTCGTTGCCAACGCGCAATGACTTATGCTATACTTTTTCAAGGAGAAATAAAAGCATGAGCTTTGACTACGAACCTAAAAGAGACGAAAACGACGCGCTTTACTTCACCCACGTAATCAAGCGGACGGGGGAAAGCCGGCTGCCGCATTTTCATAAGAGCATAGAGCTGGTCTGCGTCAAAAGCGGTGAAATGCAATCCACCGTGGGGCAAAACCATTTGACGGCCTCAGCGGGCGATATTGTGCTAGTTAATTCCTTTAACGTACATTCGACAATGTACCTGACCGACTGCGAACTTTTTTGTATGGTGATAAGCGACAGCTACCTGCATGACTTCAAAAAATCTTCGGATGGAAAAAAGTTTTCCCATATTTTAGACGACAAGGAATATAACCGGCGTGAAATCTATCCGATTGCGGAAAGCTTTTACGCAAGGTTCAACGGCGCGTCAAAATTGGTCGCGCAAGGCTATATATCCCTGATACTGGGACTGCTGCAGTATCGTTACCCCATGGAAAACGCGGAAAGTAAAAGCGCGGAGGCCTTTATCCCGGACGTATTAAGCTATATTGAAAAAAATTTTACCGACAATATCACGCTCGTATCCTTGTCCGAACGATTCGGATACTGTCCGCAGTATTTATCCAAGGCCTTTAACCGAACCGTCGGTATGCACCTTAAAAATTACGTAAACAATCTCCGCGTAACCAAGGCTCAGGAGCTTTTATCCGACGAAAGCGCGGGCACCGTGCTCGACATAGCTCTGTCCTGCGGCTTCGACAGCGCAAGCTCCTTCTACCGTGCATATAAAGCCGCTTTCGGAGCGGCGCCCAAACGCTGAACGCGCCTTTTGATTGACAGTACGGCCCGGTTGAAATAACGACGTCTTTTATCGATATTTCCATACACTGCCGATATATTTTTATTTTTTCTAAGTTTAATCGGGACGGCGTTGATCTGAATCGCTTTTTAAAAACGAAACCGCGCCATATTGCCGGGCATAACAAAACAATACAGATTATTATAATTCCGAAATTATAGCCGCTATAGCTCCCTGAGAGCTGTCCGCCGTCACCTTATCGGCAACCTCTTTAAGAGACGCTATCGCATTTCCGACCGCATATCCTACGTCCGCAAATTCTATCATGCCGATATCGTTCTGATTGTCGCCCGCACAGATTATTTTATCGAAGCTTCTGCCCATAAGCGGAAGCATCGCTTTAAGCGCCGCGCCTTTTCCGCTGCCCTTGGGACAAATTTCCAACGTGGTGGGACTGGACATTTCCACAGAATATCTGTCGGCAAACAGCCTTTGCGCCTCGGCATAATGACGGGCGGCATATTCCCTGCCGCGGCCGTAATGCTCCACTACCATTTTATACGCGGGAAAACGCGGACCGGACAGCGCCGTATCAAGGTCGTCGCCCGAAGCAAAAAATGTGAACTTAAAGTCGCTGTCCGTAATACGTATAAACTCATACTCATCCGCAAAAGGCGCAAAAAAACGTACTGCGTCCAAACAGCGCTCGTCCATCGTATATGACAGTACGGCGCGCCGCTCGGAAAACGAATAAACCGCGGTCCCGTTGCAGCATACGCAAAGATCGGAAATCGGCATTATCGATTTAAGCGCCTCGATCTCGTCAGGATTGCGCCCGGAAACCACCGCAAACGTACCGCCCGCGGCTGTAAAACGCTTGACCGCTTCGATATTATTTTCCGGAATGCAAGCAAATCTGTCGTCGCCCGGCTTATATTCGTATGTATAACTGGTTAAGGTATGGTCGTAATCGCTGCAAAGCAGTATTCCGTCGTATCGTTTCATACAGTTCTCCTGCGTCAGTCTGACTTAAAGTTTAGCATAAGCAGCCTCGCTTGACAAGCAAAAGGACGCGCATAAAAAATATACGCGTCCTGCAATTCAAAAATTAAAAATATCAAAGCACCTTGGCCAGAAAATCCTTAAGCCGCGGCGACTTGGGATCGGCAAAAAATTTGTCGGGAGTATTTTCCTCGGCAATAACGCCGCCGTCCATGAAAAGCACGCGCGTGGCAACTTCTCTTGCAAATCCCATCTCGTGCGTTACTATCACCA
>USBU01000024.1 GCA_900553005.1 uncultured Eubacteriales bacterium
GAACGTATCGATATTGAGCAGCGCGCCGGTAAATGCGGTTTCGTACATAAAATACATTAACAGCTCGCCGATCGTTTCCTCGTTGACCGAAGGCAGCGTAATGGTGAAATTGGCTCTTTGAGCCTTTTTCAAAGCAAATTCCGTAGCCTTTCTTTCGGCGTTGATAAGCTCGTTCATCGTATGGCCCTTGAGAAAATCACAGGCGTCAACGTCCTTATCATCGGTTATAACTACCTTATTGCGGTAATTTTCCACCGCAAGGAATGTAACTACCTTATCGTAAGGACCCTCGGTATAAAGCTGCACCTGGCTGTGCTGATCGGTTACTCCCAAGGCCTTGGCAGGCGTCTGTCCGGCATTTACAGTCTTTCCGTCCAGATCGACAGCTTTTCCTAAGGATTCGCCCCAAATCTGACAGTAAAAATCCGCCATGTATTTTAAACTGTCGGCATAAGGCATGAGAACGCTGACGTTGCAGCCTTTTTTCATCGCTTCATACTGTAAAAATGCGGTAAGAAGCGCGGGATTTTTGCGCACGTCGGCATTTTCGCTGACCTTGCTAAGCTCCGCCGCACCCTTAAGCATAGCCTTTATGTCAAAGCCGAGCACCGCAAAAGTCACGAGTCCGACCGGACAAAGCACGGAAAATCTGCCTCCTACGCCCGCGCCCACACCGTAAATTTTAAAGCCCTCCTTAACAGCTACATTGTACAGAGTTCCCTTTCCTATCGTAGTGGTAACTATGATACGCTTTTTAGCCTCCTCCGCGCCGAGCTCCTTTTTGAGCAAAGCGTAAAGAATAAGAAACTGACTTAGGGTTTCGCTTGTTTCGCCGCTTTTAGTAACGACGTTGAAATAAGCGGATTTAAGATCGATTACGTCTAAAAGAGCTTGCATTCTCTCCGGATCAACGTTGTCCTCGACGTAAAGCTTGGGCGCCTTGCGAACCTCGCGCGGAAGCTCGTTATGATGAAGATGCAAAAGAGACGTGGCGACGGCCAACGGTCCGAGCGCGCTACCACCGATACCGAACAACACAAAGCTGTCGGCCTTTTTGCCGATTTCTCCGCAATAAGAAATTATTTCGTCGAGATAATCGCCGCCGACAAAAGGAAGGTCGCACCATTCCTGCCAGCCCTTGCCGCGGTTATCCATGACGTTTTTATGCGCCTTGGCAATCAGGGCGGCCTGCTTTTCAAATGCGCAGGAGCAAATTCCCTTATCGCCTATGGCGTCCTTCATCATGTTGTTGTAATCGAATTTAAGATTCATATATGCTTCTCCTTATGTAAAATGATTTCAGCTTATTATTACATGGCACGGGGCGGACGGCTAAACGCCGCGCGCCCCTTACCGATAAACCGGATTTATCCTAAAATATATTATTTTACAGCCTCGATCAAGCCGTAATCCCCGTCGTTGCGGGAATACAAAACGTTTACGTTGCCGGTCGCCTTATTGGCAAACACGTAAAAATCATGTCCGACAAGCTCCAGCTCCTCTATCGCGTCCTCTACAGTCATAGGCACAAGCACATACGACTTGGAGCGTACAACTTTCTTTTCTGGCTCCTTGACGGCCTCTTGAGCCAAAGGCGCGGCAAAATCCAGTTCCTTAAGTTTGAATTTTTTGGACTTCATCTTGTCGTGATGACGGATAATCTGCTTTTCCAGCTTGGGGATCGCCAGGTCGATATTGTTATACATGTTTTCGCCCGCGACTTCAGCGCGCACGATTCCGCCCGCAACCGCGATAGTAATTTCCAACGTTTCGAGATCCTTCGATTTTTTAAGCACGATCTTTGCCTTGGTGTCGTCCTCAAAAAACTTATCAAGCTTATCCACCTTATGGGAGATAATGTCCTTGAGCTTGTCGCTCGCGTTGTAGTTCTTGCACAAAAATTCGATTTTCATAGAAGTTAAAGCCCCCTTGCTTTTTATTACGTAAGAAGCGCGTAACGCACATCCTCCGTCCGCTATAATTATATCACATAATTGCGGCAAAGTAAATAGGTTTTAAAATTTTTTATCGTCGGTTTTTGGTATAAGGCAATAACGGCGATTTTCAAACCTTTATCACGACGCACCTATTCTACGTCCCGCAAAGACGGAAAATCCGACAAATCAACGCAACGCACTCACCCGGGTATTACCGTAATTTCTCCCTGCTGGAGATCGACGCGCACCGATGAATTTTCCCTAATGCGGCCGGAAATCAGATTTTCGGCTATGTTATCCTCAATAGACTGCTCGATCACGCGCCGAAGCGGTCTTGCGCCGTATTCCGCGTCGTATCCCTTTGACACGATATAATCCAGCGCCGCCGGCGTAATATCCAAAGTTATGCCGCGCTCGGACAACGTTTTCTCGAAGCGGTCGAGCATAATGCCCGCGATACGCCCGATATCCTCCCGTTTAAGCGCGTGAAAAAAGCATACTACGTCAATACGGTTTAAAAATTCCGGCTTAAAATGTCTTTTTAAAGCAGCGGTCAAAATTTCCTCTGTGCGTTTATCGTCGTTTTCGGCAGCGTCCGAGCTTAAAGAAAAGCCCAGCGAACGCGGCGCGGCCTTAAGATCCGCAACGCCCACGTTGCTTGTCATAATTATTATGGTATTTTTAAAGCTGACCAGCCGTCCCTGCGAATCGCTCAGTCTACCGTCATCCAGCATCTGCAGCAGCAGATTATATACATCCGGATGCGCTTTTTCAATCTCGTCGAATAAAACGACCGAATACGGACGCCGCCGTACCGCCTCTGTAAGCTGCCCGCCGTCGTCAAAACCGACGTAGCCCGGAGGAGCGCCTATAAGCTTAGACACCGAATGAGCCTCCATATACTCGGACATATCCAGCCGGATTACGGCGTTTTCGTCGTCGAACATCGCCTCGGACAGCGCCTTTGTAAGCTCGGTCTTGCCTACGCCGGTAGGACCTAAAAACAAAAAAGAGCCTATCGGACGCGACGGATCCTTCAGTCCGGCGCGGGCGCGGCGGATAGCCTTTGCAACCGCGCTTACGGCGTTATCCTGACCGATAACGCGCTTATGCAAAAGCTCCTCAAGATGCATGAGCCGCTGAGTCTCGCTTTCAGAAAGCCGCGTAACCGGAATTTTTGTCCATTTTGAAACAATTTCGGCAATTTCCTCCGCGCCTATGACGCAGGAATCGTGCTCGCTGTTCCGATACCAGTTCATTTTATTTTCGTCTATCTTCTTCTTAAGCTCCAAACAGCGGCGCTTATACTCGTCCGCAAGGTCGAATTGCTCGCGGCGCACTGCGTCCACCTTTTTCTGCTCTAGCACCTTAAGTTCGGCAAGCATATCCTTTTGATCCACAGGAATCGTATTGCCGCTTACCTTTGCGCGGCTCATCGCCTCGTCGATAAGATCAATAGCCTTGTCGGGCAAAAATCTGTCCGTTATATATCTGTCGCTGAGCCGTGCAGCCGCCTCTATCGCCTCGTCGGAAAGCTTTACCTTATGAAATGTTTCATAATTTTCCTTGAGTCCCTTCAGAATTTCAATGGTATCCTCAACGGAAGGCGGATTAACAATGATAGGCTGAAAGCGGCGCTCCAAGGCTTTGTCCTTTTCAATGAATTTACGGTATTCCTCCGTCGTGGTAGCGCCGACCGTCTGAAGTTCTCCCCGCGCAAGATATGGCTTTAGAATATCCGCGGGAGAGACTTCTCCCTCCTTGGAACCGGCTTGCGCAAGAGTGTGAAGCTCGTCGATAAAAACGATGATATTTCCGTTTTCACGTATCAGGTCTATTGCGTTTTTCAGCTTTTCCTCAAGCGCGCCGCGGTATTTTGTTCCGGCGACCAAACTGCCTATATCCAATGAAAATACGATTTTATTTTTCAAAAGCTCAGGCACATTGCCCTCGACAATGGCCTTGGCAAGTCCCTCGACAACGGCGCTTTTACCTACTCCCGGCTCTCCTATCAAAACGGGATTGTTTTTCGTTTTACGGCAAAGAATCTGTATTATACGTTCGATTTCCTCTCTGCGGCCAATAATGGGATCGATTTTATGCTCTCTCGCGCGCTTGGTTATATCCACGCCCATATCGGAAAGCTGACCGGGAAGCTCTGAGCCATCTCCCTCACCTCCGTTTTCCTCGGCACTTTCGGAAAGCAGCGACTTTAGACGGTCGACAAGCTCGGGGATATTTATTTTATAATAATCGCGCAGTATAGCGGAAGCCAGACTGCCCTGATCCAGCAGCATGCAATAAAGAAAATGCTCCGTACCGACCGCACTTTTACCGAGGCTTTGCGCAAGCCTGAACGCCGTCTGAATCATGGCTTTGACGCGGCCGGTATAATCCGCCTCTCCCATCAGCATCACGTGCGGGCTTTCAGAAAAAAGCTCGGCGGCAAAGGAAAGATCCACGCCGCGCTCGCGCAGCAGCCTGCCCGCGGTACACTCGGCAACCTTGACCAGACCGTATAAAACGTGCTCTGTCCCGATTTCGGGATTAGCGTATTTTTTGACCGCAGAAGCCGCTTCCTTCAGGACGCGGTCCATATTGTCCGTAACTGCGAATTTCATTATATATCTCCTGCAAAACGATTAGATTTTTATTATCCAGACTACGCCGAGGCAATTTCCTTCAGGCTTGAACGCACGCATTCTGCCCGGTAAACGTCGCGCTCCTCCGGCGTCAGCAGCGGACGGTCCGCGGCGCTTATCAGACTGAACGGCTGCAAAGAAGTCATAAGCTCGTCCAGAGCTGACACTCGTTTAACCGATATCAGCTTGTAATATGCTCCCAGCTTTATGAATGCACAGCAACGGATCAGCTCCTGATTGGTAAGCACGTAAGCGTTAGAAGCAACCCCGTATGCACGCATGATTTCGTCCTTTATGGGGATTTCACGGGTAGCAATGAGAAATTCCCGCGCACGCTGCTCAGCTTCGGCAAGGTGCTCGACGGCGGAATTGACCAATCCCAGGATATCCTTTTCGCTAAGGCCGAGCGTGCGACGGTTGGAAATCTGATATATAAAGCCGGCGGCGTCGCTGCCCTCTCCGTACACTCCGCGCAACGCTATATTCAACATTCCCAAAGCGTTTATGCTTTCAATAAGCGTATCGGTCAGGGTAAGCGCCGGCAAAAACATCATGACCGAAGCGCGCATCCCGGTGCCGAGATTGGTCGGACAAGCCGTAAGATAACCGAGTCTGTCGCTGTAAGCGAATTCAGCCGTCTCCGCGATGCGGTCGTCAAGACCGTCCACATATTTGTACGCCTCGTCAAGCTTAAGTCCGGGCATAATGACCTGCTCCCGGACGTGATCCTCCTCGTTAAGCATGACGCTGACGATCTCGTCGTCGCCGACTATCACGCTTCCGTAAGGGCAGGATGAAACCAGCTCTTTGGATATGAGATGCTTTTCCACCAACGCGCCGGCCTCAGCCTCGTTTAGCCTGGCGATATTATATAACCTGCACCCCTCGCCCATCGCGCCGTACACCTTGCCCGCAATCGCCCCGGCCTGACCGGCGCCCAATTTGGAAGGAAACGGCATACCTTTGAGATTACGCGCAAGCCGGACGCGAGTGGAAATAACCGAATCAAGCATATTTTCATTCATATCGGCAACGCCCTCCTTACATATCCTTAGCGGCGTCGCGCAGTTTTTTAAGCTTCATATTTATTTTGGCGGCGCGCGAGTAATCCTCTATATCGACCGCTCTTTTAAGCTCCTCCTTAAGGCGCGCGTATTCGCTCTCAGGCGTAGAAGCGGCGGAAGCCGGAGTTTTACCGACGTGAATAATCCCCTGCTGCATCTGCGAAACCCTCGGAAGAATGAGATTTGCAAATTCCTTGTAACAATTTTCACAGCCGACATAGCCGGAAGTCAAAAATTCCTCCTCTGTCGTCCCGCACGTCCTGCATACGCGTTTTTTTGCGGCGGCCGCGCCGAACACAGACGAAAAATCAGAAAAAAACGCATTGGCAAAATCGCTCTTGCCTGCGGAAACCAGCTTTCTGCGACAATCGGCGCAAAGATGCGTTTCGGTCTTTATCCCGTTAAACTGCTTTATGGTATGATAAGTCGCTTCGTTCTTTTTGCAGGCGTCGCAAAGCATATACTGAATTCTCCTTATAGAAAGGCAATATAATTCAATTATATATTATAGCCGCCGGATAAGTCAATTAAAACCCGCTTGACTCAACGACAGTTTTATAGGTTTTTTTAACGGGCGATAAATCCCCCGACAGTTTACCGTTTTTAACCGATCGCCGCATAATGTTGACTTTTCTAAAATAAAAATATATCATATAAGGGCTTGTACCCGAAATCGGACGGAGTTAAATTTATGTTTGATTTATTTACGACACAATCGGCCTGGATACTTATTATTCTGGGCATAGCGGCAGGCTTTGCGCTGATAATCTTCGGAGGAGATTTTTTCGTGGATTCGGCCGTTTGGCTGGCGGAAATAACGCGCATCCCTAAAATGATTATAGGCGCCACGGTCGTCAGCATAGGAACAACTCTGCCGGAAATTTTCGTTTCCTTCACGGCGGCTGCGCAGGGACAAACGGCGATGGCGGTAGGCAATGCGGCCGGCAGCATATTCTGCAATCTGGCGCTTATACTGGGACTGACGCTTGCCTTTAAATCGGCGTTTATAGATAAAAAGGAATTTCTGCCTAAATTTATAATATTCGCCGCGTCTTCTGTTCTGCTGTTGATTTTTGCGCTGAACAGAAATATCGGAGCCGCCGAAAGCTCCGTTCTTATCGGCGTATTCCTGCTTTTTATGTTTATAAACGTTTTAGGCGCCGTGAAACGAATGGAGGAAAAGGATCAATTAAGCCTTACGTCGGAGCAAACGGATACAACGGAGCAGCAGAAAAAGAAAAAACCCTGGATAATGATCGTACTGCTTATTGCGGGCGCGGCCGGCATAGCGGCGGGCGCAAATCTTTTAATCGATTCGGTAAGCGCGGCTGCCGCCAAGCTATCGGTATCCGAGCAGATTATAAGCCTTACCGTGGTGGCGCTGGGCACTAGCCTGCCCGAGCTTATTACGGCGCTGACCTCGCTGAAGAAAAGCAACGCGGAGATTTCCATGGGAAATATCCTGGGCGCCAATATCCTTAACGCGACGCTGATTACGGGCGGAAGCGGTCTTATAGCCGGCGGCCTGACCGTCGCGGCCGGAGATTTTCTGCCGCTGATATTATCGGTAGGATTAGCAATGGCGGCTGCCGCCGTGCTGATAATTCCCGTCCTTATCAAGGGGCGCACCTACCGCGCTCAGGGCATTGTCATGATGAGCCTTTACCTTGGCTATACGGCCTTCATGATTATGAGTATTGTAAGCTGAATGCTTAAAGTCTTTAATTAAACGTTAACTGTCTTTTCAGCGCTTATTAATTTATCACTGCAGCCGGAAATCTATTAAATAAATTTCCCGGCTGTAATGATATTTACAGAAATTTTTATATTCATATGCTTGTCAATAAAAATTCCGCGTGCTATAATGGAAACAAAAATATGGAGAAATTGTTTCCTGATGAAAGAAAAAATCATAGAGTTATCGATTTCAGGTCTGCAAAAGCACGGTTTGCGTTTTTCGATCGACGAAATAGCGAAATCTCTGCGGATATCGAAAAAAACAATTTATAAATACTTCCCCGGCAAGGAAGATCTGGCCTCCGCCGTTTATGAAAAATTTTACTCTGATACCAACAGCCTGCTGGACGATCTGCTTGCGCCCGGCACGGCCGCAAAATTTTCTGAACTTTTGGCAATATACTATCGCTCGTATTGCATGATAAAAAAAGAAATTTTTAACAAATACGCTTTAAACGACGCAATACGCACGGTTGCGGCTTCCGCGCATGAACGCGTCTGGCAAAGAATACAATCCAAGCTGCCCGAGGACGAACGAGACATTGTAAAAAATATAATAGACGGGACTTTTGAAAAATTCGATAAACAACAAGCGTCGATTGACAAAACGCTGACGATTTTGGAGAGACTGATATGATTACGGATATATTAAGGGTATTTGCCATTATTTGCGTAGCGCTGATTACGGGTAAACTAATATCTAAGCTGAAGCTGCCGGCCATACTGGGCTGGTTGATCGCGGGAATAGTTTTCGGACCGTACCTTGTACAGATCGTTTCGTTTGAAATTACCGAAACGCTTGCCTATAAAATATTCATTAAAATTTTTGAATGCTTCGCGGGCGTGATGATCGGCAGAGAAATAATTTTCAAAAAAATAGCCGGCTCGGGAAAGCAAATAATAGGAATAACAATAATTCAGTCCATTGGTACTTTTCTATTCGTCTCGCTTGCCTTTGCCGTAACCTTTCTCATCGTCGGTATTCCCGTTTATCTGTCGTTGGTTTTCGGCGGTATTGCGCTTGCCACCGCGCCCGCTCCGGCATTATCCATAGTCAACGAGTATCATACTGACGGTCCCGTAACAAAAACCCTTATACCCTTGGCCGCCATAGACGACGTGATCGGCGTTATCGTATTCTTTACCGTGATTTCCGTGATAAGCGCGGTAAAAGGCAGCCAAGCGCTGTCTCCTGCCGCCGCTGTCGGAGTTATATTCCTTCCATTTATCATAGGAATCGGAACAGGCGTCATTGCCGGTTTCATTTTGCGAAAGATAAAAAACGGGCGTTTAAGCTTTATCGCGTTTTTGCTGGGGCTTTTATGCTGCATCGCTCTCGGCATAGTTTCCGATTACCTCATTTATCGCTCTTTCAACTTGAATTATCTGCTTATAGGAATGTCGTACAGCTCCGCCGTAGCCAACCTGATTGATGAGGAGCGTTTGGAGAATATGATGAAAACCTATACTCCTCTGCTCGATATTTCGCTCGTAATCGTTATCGTGAACTTAGGTATGCCGCTGGACTACCGTCTGATTACCGGCGCAGGTATTTTTACAGTTGTTTACATTGTGTCGCGCGCAATCGGAAAAATCGGCAGCTCATACCTGGGCGGCAAAATCACAAAAGCTGAACCGACCGTCACAAAATATCTGGGATTGACATTGCTGCCGCATTCCGGCGTATCGCTTGTTTTTACCGGAATAGCCGTAAACGCATTTAACGCAATAGACCCCGAACTGGCGGCGTTAATCTCCGGAACGATTGTCGCCGCCGCCATCATAAATGAAATCATAGCCGTAATTATAGCCAAAATCGCATTTAAAAAAGCAGGTGAAATAAACCCGCCGTTACAAACGCGCGATATACAAGGGCAAACGGAAAATTAAAAACAAACCGCGTCCCTGGGTGTACGCAAAAACAAGCTTCCGCGTTGAGGGTTTCAGCTGTAATTAACGAGATCATCGTTCCTTGCATACAAAATATCAGCTGCCGATATTAAATGAAATTTATCCGCAATACGGCAAGAGCACGCTGCAGATGCTTTATCCCACAAATAGTACTAACGTAATTTTTGTCATCGTATGAATTTTCGCGCAAAAAAACCGGACTGTAAAAAGTCCGGTTTTACATTTATAAACTACAGCTGCTCGATCTCCACCCCGGCTTCCCTCAAAAGTTCCATGGAGAAATCGTCGGGATAACCGTTCCGGTAAACTATGCGCACAATTCCGCTGTTAATAATCATTTTTGAACAGATAACGCAGGGCTGATGCGTGCAATAAAGCGTTGCGCCGTCTATGCTTACGCCCATCTTTGCAGCCTGAATGATCGCGTTCTGCTCCGCGTGCGTCGCATAACACATCTCATGCCTGGTGCCGCTTGGAATATTCAGCTTACGGCGCAAACATTCTCCGCGGTCTTTACAGCTTAAAATACCGGCGCTGGCGCCGTTATAGCCCGTAGTAAGTATGCGCTTATTTTTAGCGATCACCGCGCCGACCTGGCGGTTTTCCTGAAAACAGCTGGACCACGCGGCAACCTCCTCCGCCATTTTCAAAAATCTTTCGTCCCATTTGGTACCCTTCATTGCGTCCATTTTTATCACCCTCTCGCTATGTGTCGCGTTAATTATATCACCTCGTTTACGTTTTGTCGAGCGAATTCTCGGCGCTCCGCAGCCGCTTCAGCCTCACAACACGCAAGTGCTAGCACTCTCATAGTCCGTTTGATAAAAATTTTAAAAAACATAGTGAAATTGCTTGCCAAAAACATAAAAGTGATATATCATAATAGAGCTTGAAGATAAAAGGCGTTTTAAAGCGTTTAGGCCGGAATCGTCTTAAATCAAAGCAATTAAGTCAATAATAAAGAAATACGGAGGTATTTTTATGCAAATCAAACCATTGTTTGACAGAGTTGTCATCGAACCGATCGACGCGGAAGAAAAAACCAAGAGCGGAATCGTTCTTCTTGCCAAGGATCAGGAAAAGCCGCAGATGGCTGCCGTAGTTGCGGTCGGCCCCGGCGGATTTGTCGACGGCAAGGAAGTAAAAATGGAAGTCAAAGTCGGCGACAGAGTGCTGTGCTCAAAGTATGCCGGCAGCGAATTCAAGGTTGACGGTAAGGAAGTCACCATTCTGCGTCAGAGCGATATTCTGGCGATAGTCGAATAATTACTGGAGGTTAAATCATTATGGCTAAACAGATTAAAACCGGAGAAGAAGCCAGAAAGGCGCTGGAAAAAGGCGTAAACACGCTGGCTAACACCGTTAAAATTACACTGGGTCCCAAGGGCAGAAACGTTGTGCTCGGCAAAAAATACGGAGCGCCGCTGATTACCAACGACGGCGTTACCATCGCCAAGGAAATCGAGCTTGAGGACGCTTTTGAAAACATGGGCGCTCAGCTTGTAAAAGAAGTTTCCACCAAGACCAACGACGTTGCCGGAGACGGCACCACCACCGCCTGCGTGCTTGCTCAGGCAATTATCCGCGAGGGACTTAAAAACGTCGCGGCGGGCGCAAATCCCATCATCATCAAAAAAGGCATCGCTGCCGCAACCGAAACCGCCGTCGCGCACCTTAAGACCTGTCTCTTATACACATCTGACGCT
>USBU01000025.1 GCA_900553005.1 uncultured Eubacteriales bacterium
CGAGATGTAGCTCCGTCTCGTGGGCTCGGAGATGTGTATAAGAGACAGGTTTGTTATCCTTGCTTTTATATCTATGAAATACGCATTAAAGCGGCTGCTATTTGACGCTAAATTTTATTATAAAAATCCCCCTGCGCCTTATTATCGGTCGCGGGGGGGGGGATATATTTTCCCGTTATCTCTGTTTTTCAGCCGCTTCAAATAATCCGTTAAGGTAAGCGGCGCCTAAAGCACGGTCATAAAGGCCGTATCCCGGTTTTCCGCTTTCCCCCCAGATATTGCGGCCGTGGTCGGGCCGCACATAACCGTCAAAGCCGTTGTCGACCAGCGCTTTTACAATAGCGTACATATCCAACGAGCCGCAGCAGCTTAGATGAGCGGTTTCGGCAAAATCATGCTCGGCGGAAAACTCGATGTTTCTCAGATGAGCGAAATGTATTCTTCCGGCCGCCGCATATTTAGCCGCAAGTTTGGGAAGGTCGGGCCGGCCCGCGCCTAAGCTGCCCGTACAAAGAGTAAGCCCGTTTGCCTTGGAGGGCACTGCGGCAAACAATCTGTCAAGATCCTGCTCCGTGGATACGATACGAGGCAGACCGAATAAATCCCACGGCGGATCGTCCGGATGCACAGCCATTTTTACGCCGTTTTCCTCGCATACGGGAATAATTTGCTTGAGGAAATAAACATAGTTTTCAAAAAGCTTTTCATGGCTGACCTCTTTATATGCCGCCAAAAGCTCTGAAAGCTGTTCTTTGGAATAGCTTTCATCCCATCCGGGAAGAGACAGGTTGGACGGATCAAGCTTTTTGATATCGTCGTCACGGTATGCAAGAGAATACGAGCCGTCGGCATTTTGCTTATTGAGCACCGTGCGCACCCAATCGAATACAGGCATGAAGTTGTAACATATAACTTTTACTCCGGCCTGTCCCAGACGACGGATATTCGTCTTATACGCCTCTATATATTCGTCGCGGCGGCCGCGGCCAAGCTTTATGTCCTCATGTACGGGCACGCTTTCGATAACTTCCATTTCAAGCCCGGCAGCCGAACATGCGGACTTTAGCTCGTCAACGGACCTTACGCTCCACTCCTTTCCGGGCGCCACGTCGTAAACCGCCGTCACCACTCCCGACATGCCGGGTATCTGCCGTATAAACTCCAGCGGCACGGAATCGGAAAGCCCGTACCACCTGAACGTCATTTTCATAATTTTATATCTCCTGAAAAAATTTTATAACATAAATCCGGGTTTTAACGCCCGTCCCAAGTCTCAAAATCAATAAGCCCTTATCCGAAAAAACGCAGCCGGGACTTAAAAAACTTTTACAGCGCGTTAAAATCCAATTTGCGCGCCTCGCCGTTCGAACGGTACAGCTCCAGCGCTACCTTGACCGCTTTAAAGGCCTCCTTGACTCCGACGGAAAATTTTCTGCCCGTTTTGATACAATCGTAAAAATCCCTTATAAGATGCAAGTGTCCGTTGCCCCAGTAGTCCTTTGCGATAATATCCGTCTTTTCATTGATCGCGATCGCGTTGCCCGCAGCGTCGTACAGCTTATTGCCTAAAGCAGTATAGCTGCCTTTTTCCGTCGATAAGGAAAGTATCACGGGAGTATTATCCGCGTTTGCGGTAGTAGCGTAAAAAACAGCCTTAGCTCCTCCGGCAAACTCGATATAAATTTCCGCAGTATCCTCCTCGTCTATTATTCCCTTGAGATGATTATTGGATACCGATCCAGTAACGGCGATCGGCTCTCCCAGCATCCATATAGCAAGGTCAAGCGTATGAATAGCCTGATTCATCATTACGCCGCCGCCCTCGCGTACCTTTATTCCTCTCCAATCTGTGCTTTTATAATAATTCTCGTCGCGCGACCAGGCCACCGCGGCAAAAATTCCGCGCGCGGACTGAGTATTTGCAAGACTTTTAAGCTTTTCGTTAGTCTCAAGATACCTGTTTTGAAAGCATACGCCGAGCTGAGCCGAGGAAAGCGCTTCCGCCTCGATAAGCTGCCGATACTGACCTTCGTCAATGCAAACGGGCTTTTCGCAAAGCACGTTGACGCCGCGCTTAAGAGCCGCAACGCTCATCTCGCAATGCTCGTAATGAGGCGTACAAACATGCACCGCGTCCGGTTTTACCTCGTCAAGCATTTTAACATAATCGGTATATACCGCGCAGTCCAAGGAATATTCGGCTTTAAGCTTTTCAGCCTTTGCCGCCGTCCTATCGCAAAGGGCGACCAACGTTCCTTTAAGATGCTTCACTACGTCTATATGCGTGCGCGCTATGCTGCCGCAGCCGATAACAGCGATTCTCATAAGCTTAAAGCCTCCTGTAGTAATATTGTACCACGAAACGGCCTGACGGCAAAGCAAATAAATTGCATATTGCGCCTAAATTTTTTGCAATAACAAGCAAACGCATACATAATCCCTATGCGTCGCTTAAACCGCATGAAATTATAGCCGTTATTACGTCAAAGGTCCGCGGCGCTATACCGCAGACCTTTGACGAGAAGTATGATTAAGAAGTCGATAAAGCTGATTTAAGCGCCGAAATGCGCGTCAAGATAAGTAAAAACCTCCGCCGGAGTAAGCGCCTCGTTTGCCAAGACTATATCGTCCATGGTGAACGTATTGTCGGCGTACCAATCCTGAGTCCATTCACTGGTAGCGGTGCTGCCGACATTGGAGCTGCCTACTCTGAAATTAAGTCCGTCGCCGGACCCGAGAGAAACGTCGTCGGCCAAAGCAAAGCTGCCGGATCCCGCAAACTTATAATTGACGTAAACGACAACCTGAGCTTTTCCGTTGTTTCTTTCAAGAGTCACGGTAATATTGGTCCAAGTATCCGCCAAGCTGTCCAACTCGCTGACCGTAAAGCCGTAAGTACCGCCATTTGCGCGCACTCTTATATGATTTTTACGTATCGACACGCAGAAGCCGGCGGTCGCGTCGGGATTTGTCGTGCCGAACAATGCGACATTAGAGCCGTTTTCAGTAAGCGCTGTCGTAAAGTCCATTTTAGTCCAGACGGAAACCGTAAAGCTGCCGGTAGAAATGTCGAAGCCGGAAACCTCGTAGAAATTATTGAGCGGATTAACCTTGACGGCCTTATCCTCACCGCCCTCGCGTCCCTCGACGACGTTCATTTCCGCGCCGTCGGCAACGGCCATCGTAACTTCCGACTCGGCAACGGAATTGGAAGCCGTGCCGTCCGCAAAATCAAAATCGCCTTTCAAGTCAACCTGAGCGGCCGAGTACTGAGCGTCAAACTTATCGAAATAAGCCCTCATGTTTTCGGGTGAAACGACCGAACCGGTTACCACCAAGCCGGAAACGCCGAGCCAATACTGGTTGGTTGACGGCATCGCGCCGGATTCCGCCCACATTTCGCCGTTTATAGAACCCATGACGAAATTTTTAGACGAGCCGTAAGACAGACTTTCGTCGGCGGTCAGCGTCTTGGTCACAGAACCGACCTTAGTATAATTTACATAGACCGTAATCGTTATTTCCTTAGCGACGGAGCGGTCGAACGTAAACATCAGATGCGTCCAGTCCGTGTACTGCGCAAGATTGTGATTTATCGGAAAATTACCGGATACGCCAGCCATTCTGAAACGGAACATAGTGCTGTTTGCGTAAACGTTAATACCCTTGGATACGTCCGTATTGCCGGTGGAGAACAGTATATATCCTCCGCCGCCCGAAGCGATTTTATCAAGGTTATCGGCGTTGAACGCAACCGTAAAGCTGTCGGTGCCAAGCTCTATACCCTGATACACCTTGCCGCCCTGAACATTATTGTTTTTGTTGGAAACGGTATCGATATATCCGGAGTAAGCGTCGTTGATATACGGCTCTACGAAAACTACGGAAACCTGAGCAGTAATATCCTCATAAGTTACGGTGATTTCTTTAGCCGCGGCATATTCCCTGGCCGCTGCCTCGGGCATCTTTATGATGTAGTCGCCGGCGGCGCTCCCTGCGGTCACATAACCGGAAAGCTCGCCGAAATCCACGTTATCGAGCCCTACCGTACCGGCCTCGTCGGCGGTGACGCGGACGGACTGAGTAACGTAACCGTCAGCGTCTATCTGTGCCTCGTAAAGCTTGATATCGTCGATATAAAGCGTCGTAAGGCCTACATATTCTATAAGGAAAGTTTTAGTGATTCCGTTATAGGTATAGGAGACGTAAACGCCGCCGGAGAAATCGTTAAGCTTATCGGCGGGAATGGTTAAAGTATAACCACCACCCGCGGAAACAACGTAGTCCTTTATCTCGTCTCCGAAGGTTACTCCCTCGGTAACGACGGTTTCAGTCGGATTTAAGTCCTTTACGATAAGTTCATGCGTATAACCCGCTTCTGTCACGGACATAAAGTCGAACGTTACGTCGTCCAAAGCGAATGCGGTCTTATCCTGCATAGTCTCTACGTAGCCGAAGAATCCGTCAAGCTGTCTTTCGTTTACGGCGCCGCGGTACAAGACAAAATTATCGATAGAGGAATTCTTGTTGGAGCTGCTTGAATTGCCTCCCAAATAAACCGTGCCGGTGCCCAAAGACTGTCCTTCGGAGAACCAGAATTCCTTTTCCTGAGCCTTTACGCCGTCAAGATAAAGCGTAATCAAAACCTTTTCGGGCGTCGAATAGGTATTTGTAATGCTAGCGTCTCCGTTATAGCTGCCGTCCTCGTTATATCTCATGGCAGTAGTCGTATGCTCCGCGTCGTAGCCGGCGTTACGCTGAACAACCAGCGTAACATTCTGCCAGGCGTCGGTTTTCACCTTACCGGCGGCGAAATAGAAGTCGTGATCGTTCCTGCCGAGCTGCAAGCGGAAAGCGTTTCTGCCGCCGTGAGCGGAAAGCTGCACGGTGCAAGGCTCGCCGTCGTTACCAAGCATGGAATCGATAAGCACATAAGACGCGTTGCTGCCCGCAAAGTCCGCGGAATTGATTTTGACGTCAAACGAGAGCGTAAAGCTTTCCGTACCGAAAGTAAGCTCGTTTATCGCAAGCGTATCGGTCGCACAGTTGACGTCGAGCGCTTTGTCGCCGACGTAGCTGCC
This sequence comes from uncultured Eubacteriales bacterium, assembly GCA_900553005.1. Taxonomy (GTDB): domain Bacteria; phylum Bacillota; class Clostridia; order Christensenellales; family Pumilibacteraceae; genus UBA10677. The sequence goes on from USBU01000025.1 coordinate 5,082, forward strand.
CTCTTTTGCGGAGAATTTTGCGGCGCTGCCCTTGGCGGGCGCGGCCGTATGCGCGGCGGCATAGTCGTGAACGTCGCCGTCAAAGCTGAAATACGCCTCGGTATCCGCAGCTATAGCGTCAAAGCTCCAGTCTATATAATTAACCGTAAATTGAGCGGTAAGCGCAGTTGAAGCGGTCTTTGTCGCAGTAACCGCATGAGAAGCCGCCGCCTCCATAACGCTTGCCGGAACGGTAAATTCATAGGTACCGTCGCCGTTGTCGGTCGCATAATCGTTCCACTCCCCGAAGGTAACTCCGGTTACGGGCACGCTGGACGCAGTATCCGCGTAAACGCCTACCGTAAACTCATAACTCTCCTCCGATTTGTCAGTCGTATATAACGTAATCTCATCGTCGGAAAGATAGATCGCAGTGAGAGCGGTATAGGAAATTTCGAAATCCTTGGTTACGCCGTTTAACGTAACAGTCACGGTCATAGGCTGCACAAATTGTTCTATAACGTCGTAAGGCACAGTCAGAGTATAAGCTCCGTCCGTCTCCTTGATCTCCGCTCCGTCGGGGAGCCCGTCGAATGAGGCGCCTGCAACCGAAACGTTTTCACTAAGCTTACCGATCTCAAGCTGAGTTACGTAAGGCTGGCCCTCGGTCACGTCGGCATAAGTAATGGCAACGTCTCCGAAAACCCACGCGTTTTTAGCCAAAACGTCATCATAATGGCTGTCAAGAAGCTTAATCTGATCATCGGTCAGCACGCCTCTTTGCAGCATAAAGTTGTCGTAACGAATATTAACGTCAGTAACAGCCGGATAATTTCCGTTAACGTCGTCCGCGCTGCCGGACGCTCCCACGCCCAGGCTGTTGTAGCCCGCAACGTCAAACGAATAGTCGGATTTTACGTCCACGGTTTTAGTCAAAATCTTTTCGTCGTCCAGCCAGAAGGAGAACGTAAGTTTATCTGCAACGCTGCGATCGAAGGTGTAAGTCCACCGCTGCCAGCCGCCTATTTTAGCGAAAATATCCGCGCTGCCGATATGATTGGTGGTTCCGCCGACCCGCACCTGCATTGTGTTGTCGCCGCGCACGCGTACCGAGAAGCCCTCTGTGCCATCCACGCTGCCGGTGCCGAACAAAATAAACGCATACGTGTTACCCGGATAGCTCTTAACGTCGTCGCCGTTGATCACCGCCGAAACGGTGAAGCTGTCCGTACCGAGAGTTACGTTATCGAACTTCAGCGCGCGCTGCTTCATGTTTGCAACGTAATACTTATTGTCCTCGTAAACGCGCTCGCCTCGTCTCATCGAAGATGCATGAGCGTTTACAACGTCGTTGGTATTGCCGTTGAAATCGGCAAATATCTCGGTTGCCGCGGATATCTCAGCGATTTCCGCATCCGACAGAGCCGTATATCCTACAGTAAAGGAAGCGGGCTCGGCCGTTTCAAACTCGACCTCCACCGTCACCGGCGCGTCAAGTCCTTCGATTATCTCCGCGCTTACCGTAAAGGTATATGTTCCGTCCCCGTTATTTACAGGATTGCCGAGCGCTCCGCTGACAAATGTTGCGTTTTTCAAAGGAACGCTGTGCGCGCTGTCGGCATAAACGCCCACCGTAAACACGTAGTCGTCCCCGACTTTATCCTTTTTGAAGAAATTGATTTCCGTCTTGTCGACGTAAACCGCTTCAAGCGCGGTATAAGTAACGGTAAACTGCTTGACTATATTGCCGACAGTCGCCGTCACGGTAACGCCGCCGGAATACTGACCGATAGCCTCGTAAGGAATGCTGAGCGTATATACGCCCTCCGCCTCGGTTACGGCAGCGCCGCCCACAAGCCCGCTAAAGCTTATACCGGTAAGGTCAGACGCGCCGTTAAGCTTGAGCTGAGCGGTATAATCTTCTCCCTCGGTAACGTCCGCAAAGCTGAAGCTTACGTTGCCGATACTCCAAGCCGCCCGGGCAAGAATTTCATCGCGGACTCCGCTTAAGAGGATAACCTCCTTTTCGGAAAGCGCCTTACCGATAAGCATAAACTCGTCGATACCGACGCTTACGTCGGGATAAGCGGCGCCGTTTAACATATCGTCGAAACCGGGAGCGCCGATACCGAATACCGCTCCTTCCGCACCGTCAAGCGAAACGTCCGCGGCAACGGCCAGCGTTGCGGTATGAACAAGCTTTTCGTCAATGTAAACTCTTACGGTTATATCGGCTTGAGCGCGGTCAAACACAACCGTCCACCGCTGCCAGCCGTCAAGAGCGGCAAACACGGCGTCAGTGCCGGAGTCGTCGCGCGCTCCCATGGCCTTTATCTGGAAGGCGTCGGGCTTAGTGCCGGACTCGTCGTGTCTTATTCTCACGCTGAAGCCCTGAGCGTTATCCACCGCGCCGTCTACGCTGCCGGTACCGAACAGAACCACGGGATACCCCGCATTGCCGGTAGTCGCGCTTAAAATATCGTCGCCGTTTACCATCATGGATACCGTAAAGCTGTCCGTACCCACGGAGGCGTCAAGCTTAGCGGCGTATTTTCTTTGATTGGTCACATAGTATTTGTCGCCGGAATAAGAATCCGCTTTGTCAGCGAAAACAGCCTCTCCGCGGCGCATGGAAGCGTCCTTACCGTTTATCGACTCCTTAAAGCCGTTATCGAAATCAAGATACGCATCCGTAGCAGCCGCGATAGCGGTTATTTCATCCTCGCTGAGGTAAGCATACTCAACCGAGAACGAAGCCGGTTCGGCCGCGCCGAATTCCACCTCCACCGTTACGGGAGCCTTAAGTCCTTCGATAACGTCCTCGGAAACAGTAAAGGTATATGTTCCGTCCCCGTTATCGACAGGATTTCCCAGCGAACTTGTAAACGTTGCGCCGACTACAGGCACAGTATTGTTCTCGTCCGCATAAACGCCGACGGTAAACACATAATTTGCGCCCTCCTTGTCGCCGGTATAAAACACCAGCGCATCGGTATCGAGGTACAATCTGTCAAGCCCGTAGTAAGTAATCGTAATCTGCTTGGTTACTCCGCCGTAGGTATATGTGGAGGTAACTCCGTTTTTGAACAGCTCAGCTTCTTCGGCGGAAACGTGGAACGTAAAGTATTCGTCCGACTGTCCGCGGGTAATGTACTTATCAATCTCATCGCCGAAAGTAACGTCGGTGAGATTTACAGTGCCGTCTGCCGTATATCCGGTGACGTAAATCTGGTGCGTATAACCGTCGGCCGCATCCACGTCGGAGAAATCAAACGTGATATCGTCCGTACCGAAAGCAAACTTTGCATCAAGCTCCTTTACATACTGCAGGAGATTATACACGTCGTTTACGGTCATCACGCCGTCGTACAGCATGAATCCGTCGATACCGACGTTGACGTCGGTGACGCCGGGATAGCTGCTGGTATCCGCTACGGAACCGGGCGAACCGATACCGATAGTATTATAAGCGGGTACGTCAAGCGACTTATCCGACGCATAGTCAAAAGTCCTTGCAAACATTTGTTCTCCGTCCAGCCAGAAGGTTACGGTAATCTTATCCGTAACGCTGCGGTCAAAGGAGAACGTCCACCGCTGCCAGCCGCCTACCTTGGCGAATATTGCATCGGTGCCCACGTCGTTGGCCTTTTCGCCCAGCTTAACCTGCATTCTCTTGTCGCCGGCGCGGAAACGAACCGAGAAGCCGTCGCTTCCGTCAACGTTGCCGGTGCCGAACAGGATAAACGCATAAGTGCTTCCAGGATAATTGTTCAGCTGGTCGCCGTTTATCATCATGGAAACCGTAAAGCTGTCCGTGCCAACCGTGGCCGCAAGCTTAGTCTCGCGCTGCTTCATATTGGCAACATAGGCTTTGTCGCTGCCATAAGAGCCGTTATGCTCCTCGTAAGCCGCTTCGCCGCGGGTTACGGAAACGGTCTTTCCTCCGACCAGATCCACAAGGCCGTCGTCAAAGTTGATGTAGGATACGACGTTTTCACCGTTGAAATCATCAGCCGAAGCGTCTATAAAGTTCACCTTAAGGCTGCCGGAAGCTCCACCCTTGGTAATAGCTATCGTAGCCGAGCCGTCGATAGCCTCGACTATAGCCCTGGGAATCTCCAGCGTATAAGAGCCGTCGCCGTTATCGATCGCATAACCGTCATACTCGCCGAATACTACGCCCGTAGCTCTCATTGCGCCTGCGGGCAGATAAGATACAACGACTGATCCGACGTAATTGCCGTTTACAACGTTTACGTCGCGCACGAAATTTAACTCACCCGAAGCATAAATCGCGGAGGGAGCAAAGCCCGTCTCGTCAAAGGCAAGATAATTGGCAATATCTCTGGCGCCCAGATTGCCCAGGTTGTTTTTGTCCATCAGCACCGAATAAGTGGGATTGCCCGACGTATTGGTGCGGAATTTTGTAAGCATGGCTATATCGCAGTCGGCAGGAGCCTCCTCGAGGTTAAACAACGACCAGGGAATCTTAGCCTCCAGCACATAGCCGGTACCGGTAGTCCTTACCGCAAGATAAACCTGCGGGGCAAGAGAAGAATTCTCCTTCCATGAGAAGCCGTCCTCATTTGTCGGGGTATCGGAGTAAACGTAATACTTTACCGTTCCGTCCGCGTAAAGCCTTACCTGATATGTGTTGGCCGAGGACAGCGTATCACCGAAATTGAAATACATCTCTACGCCCGAACCGCCCGAAACGGCCGAAACGTTGGCGTCCGTTATATCCACGCCCACATACATAGCCTTGTCGTGCAGGCTGAATACGAAATCGGATACAGCCGCGCCCGAACCCGAAGCGGCGGAAAGCACCGCATGATTAAGACCGGCGTAAACCCCGTCGTCAAGAATTCCGTCAAGCGAGAAGTCCGCGTCATAGGACACCTCAAAGCTTGCGGCGATACCCTCCGCCGAGGTAAAGCCTATGCTGCGCGGCGAAGAGAAGGCGTCGGCCTTATCCTTATCGACGGTCATCGTGTATGTGCCGTCCTCGTTGTCGGTAAACTCAACGCCGTCAACAGCCTCAAACGTACCGCCGATAACGGGAGGCTTGTCGGTCTCAAAGCCGCTGAGCGCGATCGCGTCGGCGTACTGCGGCGTAAGCGTAATTTCAAAATCGCCGTCGGCGTTTGCATTGCCCTTGCTGAACGCAACCGTGGGGATAGAAACTCCGTTAAATCTGAATCCGCCTTCTCTGGTGAAATTAAACCAGGTCTGCTGCGGATTGGTCTCCGCCGAACCGTTGCCGAACACGTCGCCGCCGGTTATAGCGATATATTTCCACATGGATACGTCCTGTCTCTTATACACATCTGACGCTGCCGACGACTTAATAGGTGTAGAT
>USBU01000026.1 GCA_900553005.1 uncultured Eubacteriales bacterium
ATATAATCTTTAAATGTGATAAACGTATGATAAAAAAATGTAATTTTGTCAAATCATGTTTTATTTTTGCGTTTTGACGGCTTGTCGTCCGCTACGGCCGCCGGCGGTAAAGCGTCGGAAGCATACGGCAGACGGAACCAGAAAGTAGAGCCGTTGTTGACAATGGAATCGATACCGTATTCCGCCTTATGAAGAATAAGCAGATTTTTGACTATAGACAGACCTATTCCGCTGCCGACTACCGCGCGCTTTCCCTGGCTGGAGCGGTAATATCTGTCCCAGACCTTATCCCGCTCGGACGGAGCTATTCCTCTTCCGGTATCGGTTATTTCTGCGCGGACCTTATCGCCTTGACGCAGAACTCGCACCGTAACAAGCTTATCCTCGCCGGTATAACTGACGGCGTTGCTTATAAGATTGTAGCAAATCTGTTCAACCATGCGCTCGTCGCACATGACGAAGCAATCGTCGTCCGTCTCCACGTTGAACCGATAGCCCTCTCTTTCGGAAAGAATGGAAAACCTTTCCATAACGTTTTTGACCAGCGCCGAAAGGTCCGCTCTTTTCAGCTCGGGCGCGCGAGTGCCGGCTTGCAGCTTTGACAAATCCAATAAATCGTTTACAAGCAGCGTAAGCCTGTCAACCTCGTCTATAATGACGCGGCAGTGCTCGGCGCGCTTTTTCTCGTCCTTACCGGATATATCGCGTATCATTTCGGCATAAGCCTTGACCATGGTAAGCGGCGTCCTTAAATCGTGGCTCACGTTGGCAAGAAAGTCCCGACGGAGCTTTTCCGTTTTTTCAAGCTCCTGTGACGAATGGTTAAGCGCCTTTGCAAGCTCGTCGAATTCCGCATAGCCCGCAGACTTGAACTCGACGCGCTCGCCCTTGCCCATAAGCTTGGCGGTGGCCGCAAATTCCGTTATGGGACGAGTTATGTTTTTGGAAAGAGCATACGATAATAATACTGAAATTATTACGCAAATACACGTTACTATCACAAGCTGATTGGCAAGCAGCGTCGCCGTGGCGTCTATGGGCATCACGACTGCCGCCGAATAAAAATAAACGGTGCCCGCAGACGTAATCTTACTGCAGCCGACCACATAGGTGTAAGAGTCAAGCTTGTCCCGTCCGACGCGATAGGAAAAGGGCTGGTTTCCGTTTTCCGCCGCCAGCCGGAAATAATCGTCCTCCGGAAGAAAGCCCGCGGAGGCGTCGTCCACCCACTGACTGGTATCTTCCTCCAGCTGCCAGCTCAGCGGATCCCTGTAAAGCACCAGCTGTATATCGTCCCTGTCCGCCTCCGAAACGGGAACTCCGCCGTCAATGTAAAACATGACAAACACCATGGAATTGGTGCTTACGGCGCTTTCGACCGCCTGCTTAAAGCCGTCGTCCACCACTCCGGAGTACCGCCCTACGACAGCGGCGCTTACTCTTTCAAGGTCGCGCTCCTTCATGCGCTGATAATAAGCCTTGAAAAATATGACCTCGGTCGTCCAAAGCAACGCAAGAATTACTATCGTCATGCCGATAAAGTAAAGCCAGGTGCGGTACATCAGGCTGCCGCGGGATTTGTTGATATTTTTATCCGTAATATCGTCCCCTATAACTCTATTTTGTATCCAAGTCCGCGCAAGGTGACTATTTTATCGCGGTATTTGCCAAGCGAGGAGCGCAGCATTTTTATATGCGTGTCCACCGTCCGGTCGTCGCCGTAAAAATCGTAACCCCAAACGTTGCTTAAAAGCTGCTCGCGCGAAATGGCGATTCCTTTGTTTTCCGCAAGATAAAACAAAAGCTCGTATTCCTTAGGCGTCATATTGACCTTTTCGCCGTCTACGTAAACGTTTCGTCCGGCCATGTCGATTTCCAGCCCGCCCGAAACTATGGTAGAGCTTTTCACAGGATTAGCGCGCTTCAATACCGCCCCTATGCGCGCCATAACCTCCTTGGGCGAAAAAGGCTTTGTAACATAGTCGTCGACGCCCACCTCGAAGCCGAACAGCCTGTCGTACTCCTCCACCCGCGCCGAAAGCATTATAACGGGTACGGAGCTGAATTTACGTATCTCCTTAACGGCGTAATAGCCGTCAAGCTTGGGCATCATGACGTCCATAATTATAATATCGAAATTACCGGCTTTGGCAAGCTTGACAGCCTGCATTCCGTCCTCGGCCTCGGCGCATTCATGTCCCTCGAATTCGGCGTATTCCCTTAAAACGGTGCGGATTTTTTCCTCGTCGTCCACAATAAGAATTCTTGCCATATATTTCTCCTTAAAAATCGTCCGGATTGCGCCGGTTTTTATAAATTATACTCCGCCGTCGCGTACAGGATATTATTAACAGGTGTAAAAACGGTGAAATGACCGTATTTTCACTTCCGTCATGCGCATTTTCACAAAATTTTCTGTGAAAATACAATGCGGCCTATCTCATTATACAACCATGGAAAAAATTTTGCAAACAAAACGCGCGCGGTAAAAGATTTGACCAAACGTTCGGCCGATGATATAATTATAAAAAAACACTGAGGAGTGCGACATGAAAAGCTTAACCGACAGATACGCGCTAAACGACGGCCGGTCAATACCCTGCGTGGGCTTCGGCACATACTTAAGCCGCAGCGGCGACGAATGCTACGACGCCGTGCGCGAGGCAATAAAGACCGGATACAGACACATCGACACCGCGGCGTTTTACGAAAACGAGCAGTCCGTAGGTCAGGCGATAAAGGACAGCGGCATTAAGCGCGAGGAAATTTTCGTGACGACCAAGCTATGGAACGACGATCAGGGCTATGACAAAACCATGCGCGCCTTTGAAAAAAGCTATAAAAATCTGGGACTTGATTATATCGACCTTTATCTGATACATTGGCCGATACCAAAGGGACGGGAGCACGACTACTTAGCGCTGAACGCCGGAAGCTGGCGCGCTTTTGCAGAGCTGCGCAGTCAGAAGCTTATCCGTTCGATGGGCGTAAGCAATTTTCTGCCAGAACACATAGACGATCTTATAGCGGCGTCGGACATTACGCCGGCAGTCAATCAGATAGAGCTTCATCCGGCGCTGCCGCAGAACGAAACCGTGAAATACTGCGAAAAGCACGGAATAATCGTAGAAGCGTGGCGGCCGATTCTCAAGGGCGAAGCGGATAAAAATCCTCAGCTTGTCTCCGTCGCGGCAAAGCACGGCGTAAGCGCGTCTCAGGTGTGTCTGCGGTGGGAGCTTCAGCGAGGAATAGCGCCGCTGCCTAAATCCGTACACGCCGACCGCATCGCGGAAAACGCCGATATTTTCGGCTTTGAACTGGACGACGAGGATTTTAAGCTTATTGACAGCATACCGGAGCGCCGCTACGGATCTCATCCGCTGGCCTTCGGCCGCAAATAAAGAGGTCATTATGAATAACGAAGAAAAAAACGCCGCAAACGAAACGACCGCGGCTGACAACGACACTAAAGGACTGGATTATCTTACTAGGCTTAGCTATGCGTGCGTGGACAGATCGGATTTAAACTACGAGGAAAAACGCAATCTTTTGTTTGCGCTGTATTCTTTCCGCTGTCTTTTTGATACAAAGGAGCTTAAACGCCTGTCAAAAACATTGGTAAAATACGGCTGTTCCTTTTACACGACCGACGAAAAAGCCAAAAACTTTGCTCACGTTTACGAAATTGCCGACAACGAGCGTAAAATCTATAAATTCGACGCCGGCTCTCCGCTTTGGGCGGATAAAATAAAGCGCGGAGAAATCAAAAAGGAAAACGCCTCCGTCCCGGAAAAGCCTACGCTGTACGAAACCGCGCTCAAGTGCGTCTCTTTAAGCTCCGCAACCGCCGAGCTGAAAGGACTTTGGCTGGTTTATTTCCCTTATGTTTTTATGATAGGCGCGCCCGTCGAATACGATCTTTACGACGCGTTAAAACGCGAGCTTCACACACCGGAAGTCTTTGCCGCCGCCAACGACGGAAAATACGCGGACAATATCTGCTGCACCGTGGCCGAGCTTAACGGCGAGGATCCTTTTATAGCGGACTGGTATCGCCCCTTTATCGAGTGGAAATGCGAAAAAAACGCCAAGGGAATAAGTCGCGAAACCGCTAAATACCAGCGCGCGCTGGCCTTAGGAGACTATGCCTACGCCATGGCAGGCACGGAAAAGCTGCTTGATTCCTTTCCCGACGACGAGGAAATACTTTTGCTGAACATTTCCGCGCGCATCTCCTTAGCGCCGTCCGCGGATTTTGAAACGCGCGTAAAGCTGCTGTCGGACAATTTCAGAATAATAAACGAAGCTTTTAAAATCCCGCTGAAGAAATATAATTACTTTCTCTACTATCGCGGACTGACGCGGCTGGGCATGAACGATCCCGAAGCCGCCGAAGCCGATTTTAAAGCGTGTCTGGAGCTCGATCCGAAATTCGAGCCCGCACTGCTAATGCTTAAAGGAATGGAAAACGCGGAAAATAAATCGCAGGAAAGTTAACGGTAAAACGCCGCAAAGGACTTAACCGCCCGGCAAAAATCACGGCGCGGGAAAAAACCATACCGGCCCAAAAAACAGATTACAATACGCTATCTGAAAGCCTGAATTGTCCCGAAATCGTGAAGCAATAAAATTTTATTACGGAATATAAAAGCCGGCCCGGATTTCACCCGACCGGCTTTTAACTTAAAAAACAACCGAGAAAAACTAACGCCCGCACGCAAAAACGACAGACAAATATCAAATGGCTGTCTTTGAGTATGCCTGCGAATATGCAATCGGGTAAAATACAGAAAAACGCATTGCATGACAGGCAAAAACGGCGGAATTCTGATTTTTTTACAGCTCCGTCGCTTTTTCAATGCGGAAATATACTCAGAACTCTATAACGTCTATCTGTCCTTCGTCCACAAGGTCCTTGAGCAGCATTATTTCGTTTTCTACCCGCTCCGAATACGCTTTGTACTCATGCCAATGCTCGCGGCTGCCCTCCGTGCAGCTGCCCGGATAGCCCGAAATCTGCACCTTTCCAGGTAGATACAGCTTGGCAAGAGCTACGCTGCGCCTTAAGTGAAAGGCCGAAGTAACGACGATAACCCTGTGCACCGAACGGAAATTGAGCGCGCGCTGAAGCTGAAGCGTGCCGTATATCATATTTTCCTGAGTGGTACGCGCCTCGTTTTCAAGAATAACGGCGCTTGCGGGCACGCCGGCCTCCTTAAGGAGAAGCGTCATCAGCTCCGCCTCGCTCAGTCTGCCTCTGTCGGAGTCCCAAAGCACTCCTCCGCTGGGCACGATATACGGCGCGCGACCGGCAAAATACAGGTCGGCAGCCGCCTGACTGCGATCCGGAATTACATCCGGATTTCCGCCGAGAAGCAAAACCGCGTCGCCCTTTAGCCCGTCGTCCGCATAATCTCCATATACAAGCGCCGTCTTTTTTTCAACCGAAAGAGCTTTAAGCTCCTCCTTACACGTTTCAGATAACAGCATATCAGCCAACCTCCTCCCCAGAAGCCTCGCCTTCGCCTGAAGCCTGCAAAGGCAAAGCGGATTGTTCTCTTTTTTTAAGCGTTTTAAAAAACACGCAGGAAAACACCGTACCAGCAAGTATTCCGCTCAACGCGTCTATAATCGGCTCGGCGAAAAACGCGGAGAAACTTCCGAAAAACACGGGCAGCAAAGCCGTAAGTCCGATAATCGTAACTTTGCGGAACATCGAAAGAAACGTGGCTGAACCTATGGCGCCCAGCGCAATCAGAAGATCCACGGCCACATACTGGACGGACAGAATAATTATGCCCGCAGAATAAACCCGCATACCCTTTACGGCAACCTCGGTCACCGGCGCGCTGTCTGTAAATATCTTGACGAAAAACTGCGGCAGAAACTGAGAAACAACCGTCATAACAACGGTAAACGCCGCGCAGAGCAAAAACGCGTCAAGCACCGCGCTTTTTACCCGTTTGCTTCTTCTTGCGCCGTAATTAAAGCTTACTACCGGCTGACACGCCATGGTAAGTCCCCCCATAGGCAAAGTAATCATCTGCATATAGCTTACCACTATGGTGGCGGCCGCAATGTAAACGTCCCCCTCCGCTCCCGCCGATGACTGAAGCACGGAATTGAGCACTATAAAAAGAACGCTGTCGGTTGCTATGATTATAAACGGCGAAAAACCGAGCTTCATTACTCGTTTTACGGTGGAAAACGACAATTTCTGAATCTTCAGTCTGACGTCGGCGCGCTTGGATAAACAGAGAAAAAGAACCGCCCAAGCGCAGGATAAAAACTGCGAAATCACCGTTGCGACCGCCGCGCCGCGCGCTCCCATGGAAAACGTGAAAATAAACAGCGGATCGAGGGCAACGTTGGCCAGCGCGCCGATCACGACGGTACCCATGGCCGTCTTGGAAAAGCCCTGAGCGGTAATAAAATTGTTAAGTCCGACGGACAAAAGCGCAAAAACACTGCCAAGAAGATACACGGTGATGTACTCGTCCGCATAGCCGATACTGTCGGCGCTGGCGCCAAACGCAAACAACAAATTTTTTTTGAATATCAAAAAGCCCGCCGATAAAACCAAAGATACGATTATCAGAGAGACAAAGCAATTGAAAACTATTTTCTCGCCCGATTTTTTATCGCCCTCGCCCAGCTTCATAGCCAAAAGCGGAGCGCCGCCAAGGCCGAGCAAAAAACTGAACGAGGTAATCAACGTGACAATAGGTCCGCAAACTCCCACTCCCGCAAGAGCCAGCTCTCCGTTAGGCATTTTGCTTATGTAAATCCTGTCAACTATACTGTAAAGCACATTGACAAGCTGAGCGAGCATCGACGGTATAACGAGCCTCAAAATAAGCGGAAACATTTTATCGTTTCCAAGATCGTTGACTTTTTTCATTAGCGTATCCCAACTGATATTGTAACTCTTTTAGCTTAAAAACGCAACCTGAAAACATTAAACGCATCAATAAATTTATCGCTTTCAAGCGGCAAAAAAAATTCAGGGCAAACTGATTAAATAAAAACGGTAATACCGGAAGTTAACGCCGCCTTAACCGTTTTTTCCGACGATCACTTTTCCCGAGCATTTCATAACGGCGTTGCCCATAATTACCTGCCCCACCTCATCCGCCGTTATTATGCCGGATCGCGGATTTTTGACAGATTCTATCCTGCCTTTTATATCTGCCTTTACATCGGAATATTCAAAGGCCAGATCGGCGCTTTTTGTAACGCATCCGACAAGCTTCAGATTTTTACAATAGCAAAACGGCTGCGTACCCTGTATGCTGCAGTTTATAAGCGTCAGCCCGTCCGAATACCAGCCGAGATATTCTCCGTTGACAACCGAATCGCGCACGACAATGTTTTTTGCGTGCCAGAACGCATCCTTAGTATCCAGCAGACAATCCCGGATCTCGGCGTTGCGCGTATACTGAAAGGAATATTTACCGATAAGCCGGACGCCGCTAAGTCTTATATCGCCGCTGTCAAGTAAAAAATATTCGGATTCGACAGTGCAGTCCTCAATGCCGAGCGATCTGCATTTCCATCCGAATTCATCAGATTTTATGCGGCAGTTTTTAACGGAAACGTCCGAACATTCTCTGACAGCCTTTACTCCGTTTATCTCGGAAGACAAAACCGCTCCGCGCGACGAATACCAAAGCGGAGCTCTGGTATTACTGTCCATAACGCTGTTTAAAAGAACGAAATCCGAATTGTGCCACATGGGATATCTAAGCGAAAAACGGCAGTCGCTGACAGTTATGCCGCGCGCCTCCTTTAAGGCCGATTCCCCGTCGCGAGGCCCGTCGAACACGCAGTTTTTTATATCCGCGTCTGCAATGCCGTAAAGGGCGCGCTCCTCGTCGAAAGCCTGATTTTCAATAACGCGTTTCATATTGTCGTCTCCGGTGCTTTTTATAAAATTATATTTTATACCGGCCGGTATGTCAATCGTATAAACGTCAAAAACGAACGTCGGCGCGGCGCGAGCACTTAGTTTGAATTTTTACGGCCAAATAACCGATTTTTTATTATACGGCTTTTCTCCATAACGCAATGCCCGCGGTCAAAGCGCGGCTTTTTAAAGATTGCAGACTATTTTATCTCAATATAAGTAACCTGCGGCGGCAGGCGCGCATATTAAATAAGCATGAAAGTAACGGTTTACGCAATATGCAAAAACGAGGAAAAGTTTGCGGCGCGCTGGGCTGAATCGATGAAGGAAGCCGATTGCGTCGTCGCGCTGGATACCGGCTCTACCGACGGAACCGTAAAGGCGCTTGAAAAAGCCGGCGTTACGGTAAAATCCGCGACAATCGAGCCGTGGCGCTTCGATAAAGCGCGCAACGAATCGCTCAAGCTTGTTCCTCCGGATACGGACGTTTGCGTATGCACCGACCTGGACGAAGTTTTTGAGGAAGGCTGGCGCGCAAAGCTGGAAAGCGGCTGGACTCCCGGCGCAAAGCAGGGCAGATACAGATATATCTGGTCGCACACGGAGGACGGAAAGCCGGGCGTGGAATTCTATATAGAAAAAGCTCACGTTTTACAAGGGTTTAAATGGATAAACCCGGTGCACGAAATTCTAGAATATTCGGGCAGGAGCCATAAGTCGGCAACTCTGTCCGGCGTTACGCTTCATCATTATCCCGACAGCGGAAAATCGCGCGCATCGTATCTGCCGCTTCTGGAGCTTGCAGTAAAGGAAAATCCGTTTAACGACAGAAACGTGCATTATCTCGGACGCGAATACATGTTTTACGGAAAATACGATAAGGCAATCGAAACGCTTGAACGACATTTGTCCCTGCCGTCCGCAACCTGGGCCGATGAAAGAGCCGCCTCCATGAGGTATATCGCGCGCTGCCGCCTTGGACTGGGGCAGACCGCGCTTGCCGAAGCATGGTTTATGCGCGCCGCCGCGGAGGCGCCCAATGTACGCGAAGCTTACGTAGAGTACGCGCGTATGCTGTTTGACATGAAAAACTGGCACGGAGTTATTTTCTGGCTGGAAAAAGCGCTTAAAATCCAAAACCGCTCTAACAGCTATATCAACGAGCCGTCCTCCTGGGGAGCGCTGCCTTATGACTTAATATCGCTGGCCTGTTACTATGTAAAGGATTACGAAAACGCCGTAAAATACGTTAACGAGGCGATAAAGCTTTCCGGCGAAGCCAGGCTTTCGGACAATAAAAGATTTTTTGAAGAAGCGGAAGCGAAAGAAAAAACAAAAACGTAAGCTGACCAATAACGATTGTCTGCGGATATAAATACCGACGATAACACCGGCGTGCGCGCAGCCGGCGTTTTTAAACTTTCGGCACGCATAACACAAAGCCGAATAGTGCGCCGGCGCCGGACGGAAAAGATTAAAAAAACTGCCGCCGTAATAAAATTCCCCTCTAAACTGTTCAACCGCATCGCAATCAGCGCCGTGCGGAAGCTTTACGGAAATAATCAGATAAAACCGAAGATAAGGATTATTTTATGACGCGGTTTAATACGCGTTTTTTAATAAGCATTCCCGGAAAATCCATAAATTCGGACTTCAACGCCGCATGTATTTTGAATAAACCTCCCCGCGGCAGAAAAATGCGTATAATGCGGCAAACGCTTTCTCCGCTCACCCGATTTAGTATATTTACGATTACGAGAATTTTTCGGCTGAACAGTCTACATACGCCGGATTGTCTCCACGCCTCTCTGTAATATTGTATCGGCCGGCGTTTCCGCCGTCTTAAACCAATCAAAACGCTTTCAAACCTATATTTAAATTCTTCACGTCGGCATCCCCTTCCGCTTGTCCGACGGAATATCGAAAATTAAATTCGGCAAACTAAAAACATAGCGCTGATTTACGCGATAAAATTTTTATTGCGATACGCCATATAGAAAATAAAGAAAGAGCTTTTTTGAAAGCTCTTTCTTTATTAACCGCTGCTATGTTGCCAACAATCCTGCTGCCCTCATATTCGCAAGCAACGCATTAAACTGAGTCACGACGTCCGTTGAATCGGTAGCGTCTGTAACCGCCGCCGCAGGCGTTACTGTGCCTGCAGGACCGGTAGGACCTGTGGGACCCGTGGGGCCTTCTGCTCCCGTTGCTCCGGCTGCACCCGTTGCGCCTGCCGGACCGGTAGGACCTGTGGGACCCGTGGGACCTTCTGCTCCCGTTGCTCCGGCTGCACCCGTTGCGCCTGCCGGACCAATAGGACCTGTGGGACCCGTGGGGCCTTCTGCTCCCGTTGCTCCGGCCGCTCCCGTTGCGCCCGCCGGACCGGTGGGACCTGTGGGACCCGTGGGACCTTCTGCTCCCGTTGCTCCCGCCGCGCCAGTTGCACCCGTTGCGCCTGCCGGACCGGTGGGACCTGTGGGACCCGTGGGG
>USBU01000027.1 GCA_900553005.1 uncultured Eubacteriales bacterium
TTAAGTCGTCGTCAGCGTCAGATGTGTATAAGAGACAGACTATAAGCAATAAGCAATGATTTACGTATTAAAGCTTAAGCCTCGTCTACCACTACGATCTCATCGAAATCCGAGCCGGTCAGATCAATCCTATCGCGGTTATAATCGCGGCAGAAGCCGAATAAATCGTAAGCGGCGCCGTCTACCACTCTGCCTTTAGTCAACGTGCCTGAACATTTTACGTTGACTATAGACGCTCCGTCCGCAATGCTGTCGGCAAACAGGGACGCCCCGCACGGGAAAGCAAACGAAGTGTTAAATGTCGTTTTTACGTCCACAAACTCGATATCGCGTATTACGGCGCTGCCGCCTATCGAAACGAACAAACCGAAATACTTGCGAGAATTGGTAACGTTAAACGTATATTCGACGCCGGTAATCTTATGGCCGTTACCCTCGATCGTGCCCGTGAAATTATTGACAAGTTTCCATGATGTTTCGGAAAAATCAAGATCATTATCCACGTACACCTTGGCGCCGGCCACGCCGACGGCGTCGGCAAATTCCCGAGCCGATTTTACGATAGTCCAATCGCCCTCGATGAACTTAGCGTAAATCGTGGTATTCTCATCGGTAAACGTATAAGGCCAGCTGAAAGGCGTTTTAAATTCCGGATCGACAAAATAATCATAGAACGTCCAGCCTTCCTTGACAGGCTCCCATACCGCGGACGGACGCTGTCTTACGGCGCCGGGATTACCCTTGAATATTACGTCCTCGCCTCCGTCAACCTTAACTATAAGGGACGGTTTTACCCTTAAATTAGCATAAAGCGTGATATCCGAATTAACCGTATCAACGGCAAAATTCCATTCCCTGTCAAGCAGCACGCGGCCGTCCTCACCTACGACCGGATTGCCGTCCGCATCCATCTGAGGCAGAAACCAGCCGTCATTGTAATGGTCTATGACCTCCTGAAGCTGAAACGCCTCGTTATAGCCGGGCTGAATGGATATTTTACCGCCAGATTTTACTCCCAGATACTGATCGGGACAGTTAGCGTCCAAATTGCCGACGTTGTAATTGAAGGTCACGAGAAAATCGTAAGGCTTTTGTTCGTCGCCCGAATTGCACGCGGCAAGGGTAAGCCCCGCCAGAAGCGCGGCAACAAGCGCGAATATTGATTTTATGAATCTGTTTCTCAAATTAAATATCCTTCCGTTTTTCCGTATGTGATTTGCGGTCCTCCGCACGGACAGCCAGCCCGCGAGCGAAAAAATTTGTAAAAGACGGAGCCCCTTATGCCCCGCCCGCAGCTGTCACTTTAACCATTATAAAAGGTGCGGACGGGGTTTGTCAACAAAAATAGGGTTTAATTCGCAAATTTACACAATTTAGCTAAATAAAGAAATTTTAACGTGTTTTCGGTCTTATTTTAGTACCTTTAAATTTTCACAATCGAAAAAAGACCTTTTTTTTGCGTTTTTTTACTGCTTTTTTCTGCGACGTATAACGATGAAAGCTATTGCTCCTCCGATTAACGCCGCGCCGCCCACGCTGCCGAGCACAATGCCGGTAATCTGGCCGGATGTAAGCCCGTTGTCAGCGGGCGGATTGGGATCGACCGGGCCGGGTTCGTCGCCGCCGCCCTGTTCCTTAGCGCGCACGTCCACGTAAACGGTGCACTCGAGTCCGCCGTAGCTTACTTTTACCTCGGTATCGTTAAGCGACAGTACGGTTTTGTCCAGCGTATAACCGGTGACCTCCACCTCGGACAGATCGTCGTAAACCGCGCGTATTATCATGCCCGCAGGATCAAACGTTTCTCCCTCGGTATAAACCGTCTTATCGGGTTTAGTAATCATGTTGAGCGCATTCATAACGGCAGGAATGCCAAGCTGCTCCTTCACGTCGCGCACGGCCTTTTCCGCTTCGAACAATTTATCCGATTCGGTAACAAGCGCCTGCTGGTTGGGATCGGTAATAAGGTTGTATAACCTTCTTACGGGCTGAATCTCGTTTTCGCTGACCTGTCTTATGGCCGTCTTCTTTTCATCGGCGGTCATGGAGGAGGAAAGAATGGCGCTGATTTCCGACGCGGCGGGAAGTCCGCCGATAGCGTCTATAGCCGTTCTTGTCGTGCGGTCGGCAGCGTAGGCGGAAAGATTTTCCGTACTGAAAAATCCCTTCCAGATTATGCTGTCATAGCCTACGCCGTTTTCAGGCCTGGTAATCGTAAGGCCGAAATCGGGCGCCTCGTAGGCCACTATTACGTAAGCAAGGTAATCCTTTTCCACCACGCGCGCCACGTAATCCTTAAAGTTGGCGTAGAACACGCTGGGCGAGTGCGCGGGAGCGCTGTCGCTTTTGGTGGGAGAAAATACGTACTGAAGAACCGCGTCGTCAACGTATGCGGGATCTACGTAAGCGGTTTCAAGCGAGGGAGCCTCAACGCTTTCAAACGTATAACCCGTAACCGAGCTGTCAAAGAAAGCATACGCTCCGATAGTATTAACCGTATAGGGGAATTCTATATCCTTTAATTTGGAAACGCCCTCGAAAGCGCTGTCGCCGATGCGAACGGTGCCGCCGCGCACCGAATAGCTTGCGTCGGTCTTGCCCGCGGGATACTGCTCCAGTCTGAGTCCGTCGGCCGCCTTGGAGTAAAGCACTCCGTCATAGGAAACGAACACGGGGTTTCCGGCCGCAACGTTGATGGTGGTAAGAGTGGGGATGTTGGCAAAGACGCCGATGCCGTAGCGCGCGGTCTTTTTGCCGGTCACGGTTTCGGGCTTTCCGTTATCTCCGATGCGAACCCAGCTGTCGTCAAAGGTCAGCTCGTCAAGCGTAGCCGGAATAGTTACGGTAGTAAGACGTGTGCCCTCGAAAGCGTATGCTCCGATTTTTTCCGCGGAGTCGAGCTTAAGCGAAGTCAATCCGCTGCCCGCAAACGCGCTTGCGCCGATTGAGACGGCGGAAGATAAATCCGCCTCCTTAAGCGCCGCAGCGCCTGCAAACGCCGCCGCGCCCACGGTCTCAACGTTTGAAAGATCCAATCCGTCAAGCTTTTCGCAGCCGAAGAAAGCAAAATCGCCGATATGCTTCGCTCCGGAAATATTGAGCGTCGTCAGGGCGGAAGCGTTGAAGAACGCGTAAGCGCCCACGCTTTCAAGCGTATCGGGCAGGCTGACGGAGGTAAGCGCGGCACGTTTAGCATCAGACCAGAACGCATAATCTCCGATCGTCGTGGTGCCGTCGCCGAAAATTACGGACGAAAGCTTTGCGCAGTCGAAGAATACTCTTTCTCCCATTTCGGTTACGCCGCCCAGCGAAACGGACGTCAGCGATTTATTGTTAGCAAAAGCGTAATCGCCCACTACCGCCGCCTGCGGGAACGCCGCGTTTACAAGCGCCGCGTTACGGAAAGCGCCGCTGCCGATTTTGACTAATTCGGGCGCGGTAATCGACGTAACTCCGCTGACCGAGAACACATTGGCGCCGATTTCGGTCGCCTTAGGAAGATTGACCGACAAAAGCGAAGTACAGCCGTAGAACGTATAATCGCTTATAATCGTGAGATTGTCGGCGGTAACGGAAGCCAGCTCCGTGCAGGAATAGAAGGCCCCCTCGCCTACCGAGGTACCGGACGGAATAACGACGGAAGTCAATCCGCTACCCGCAAACGCGTAAGCGCCCACGGAAACAATTCCGCTTAAATCAATCGATTCAAGATTTTTTATGCCGGCAAAGGCGCCGTCTCCGATGGCGGTTACGCCGGCGGGAACAGTTACGCTGCCGGTAAAGCCGTAAGGCACAAGCTCCAGAACGGTTTTCGTTTTATTGTAAAGAATACCGTTGTCGGCCGTATAAAGCGTATGCTCCGCCGGTACGGTAAAGGCCGTCAGCTTATCGCAGCCGTCAAAGGGCGAAAGCTTGCTCTTATCAAAAACGGTATCCGCGCTTAAATTTACGGTTTCAAGATTTTTGCACGCCCCGAAAGCATACTCGCCTATGGGATAATTTCCTCCGGGCAGAGTGATCTCCGACACGGCGGCGCCGTAGAAAGCGTATCCGCCGATATAATAAACCTCGTCGGCCGAGAAGGTGACGCTGGCCAGATTGGTACAGCCGTAGAAAGCGCCGTCGTTAACGCGAGAGCTCTTTATCTCGAATTCCGCTAAAGAGGTGCAGCCCTTGAACATATAAGGCCCGATGTAGGTATTTTTGTCGGTTGTGACGTCGGAAAGCGAAGTGCAGTTATTGAACACGTATTCGCCGCCCACTCTCAAGCCGCTGAGATCAATGGACTCAAGTCCCACGCAGCCGGTAAACGCATAGTCGTATGCGGTGGTAATGCGCTGCTGATTTTCGATATTCTTAAGCGAACGACAGTTTTCAAACGCGTATTTTCCAACCGTCAGAGCGCCCGTAGACTGAGCATTGTTTACTTTATCGGTAAACTTTTCCAGCACAAGAGTTTCCAGACTTACGCAGCCGGAGAAAGCTCTTTCCCCTATGACGGTGCATTCGGACGGAATGACAACCCTCTTGAGGTTGGTGCAGCCCATAAACGCTTCCTCGGGAATTTCGGTCAGAGTTTTAGGCAGCACGACGCTGGTTATCGTCGTATTGTTTTTGAAGGCCTCGTCGTCGAGATACATTACGTTCAGGTCGTCGGGAATTACAACCTCGGGCCCGCCGTAATAATCGTAAAGATAATAATTAGTGATGTTGAAATCGCTGCCTACGGTGATTTTAATCGATTTCGTAACGCGCTCGTATCCGACCGCCGTAACGGTAACGTAAGCCGTGCCCTTTTTATGCGTGGTAATTTTTCCTCCCGATACGGAAACGACCGCGGGGTTGGTTGTGGCATACGTAAATCTTACGCCGGTACAGTACCAAGGCTCAACCGAAGTTATTGCGCCCAGGTCAATGGTCATATTGGGATTAAGCTCCAAAAGGCCGCTGTCCAGCGTGGAAAGATAACCGCTGCCGTTTAGCACCGGCTCTATCTTAACGGATTCCGGCATCGGCTTGGACTTGGCGTCGCCCTCGACGGTAACTATGATTTTGCCGAGGATATTTTCGGCGTCAGCCTCGCCCGCGTAAAGCGTAGCCGTAGCCGTGCCCTTGGACGAAGCGAAAATCTCGTTTTCCTGCGCCTTGATATGGCTCTTGTCGATCTTCCAGGTAAGCTTGGTAGCCGCCGTCGTATCGGGCAGAGCCGTCATGGCCACCTTGTACGCCTCGTTGGGAGCAAGGGATAACTCGTAAACGTTGTACGTAACGCTCTCGCCGTAAACGGTTTCCGTAACGGTTTCCTTAAACTCAAGTTTATCGTCCGTTGCAAATTCCAGACTGTCGGGATAGGTCACCGCGCCTGCGGAATGCACCTGATACAGAGTCTGATTCATCGCGTAATCTTCCACGCCGATAAAGAGGTTTCCGGTAGTTACGTATTCGTCGTAAAAATCCGTCACCTCGAAGGAAACGGTCGTAAGCGAACCCTTCTGTGAGTAAATCGGCACGGGGAATTCGGTCAGAAGCGTGAGGTAATTGCCGTTTTTGGTGGATTTAACGTAGCATGGAAGCAGGGCCTGGGCGTACTGATTGTCATAAACGTCCACGTCCATATAAATACGGTACTTGGTTTCCTTGTTTTCGGTATAGGGCTCGAAGCGTATGCGGTAATCCCTTATTACGGGCGCCTCGTAGTCGATCGTAAAGTCAAAGGAGAAAGAGCTTCTTTCCGGATGCTCTCCGCCCTCATAGTCGAGAGAACCGTCCATGGTCACGGTATAGGTGCTGTTATTGTTGAAGCCCCAGTAAAGCGGATCGATTTCAAGCATAACGGGCGAACCTACGTTAGCGCCGCCGGCGGCGTAGGATTTACGAACGTTATACTCCTTCTTGCTGTAAACAAGCTCTCCCGTAGACGCGTCGGTTATATTAACGTCCATCGTTTTCGCTCCGCGCAGCAGGCCGGCGTAAACCATATACATTTCGTAAATGGTACGGCGGGAGGTCTCGTCGTAAATAGAAACGGCCGCCTTATCGTCGCTGGCATAAATCTCGGTATCGAAATCGGACATATTGTAAAGATAAGAACCGAGCGGTATTATATACTGATCGTCGTAATAAAGTCCCAAAGGTCTGGTCTCTGATGCGGAGGCCTTTATTTTATCCTCCTCGTCCTCGGTATTCTGATCGTCCTCGGCAATCTCGTACATGCTGTAATCGAACAGCGGAGCGTCGGTCCAATCGCCGTAAAAGGCCAGGAAAGGTATTCCGAGATTCTCGGAGGCGTTAACCTTGTCAAGACGTATAAAGCCCTCGACGTACATTCCGTTGGCAAAGCTGTTTTCTATATACTCTCTGCCGGCCGCACCGAGCTTAACGGTTACTTCTATTTCGACACTGCCGTTGCCGGGAACCTTTATTTCCTCGTCCTTTCCGACGACGACTCCGTCAGCCTTGACGACCGCTTCGCTGTCGGAAAGCATATGAGCCTTTTCCGCAACCGTCTTGAGGTCGGAAGCAAGCGTCTCGGTCATCACGTAGGCCTTAGGCTTATAGCTGGTTTCCGCATCAGATACGTTATGTACCGTAAACTTCATCGAGTATTCGCCCTTTTTGGCCTTGTCGTCGCCAAGCTCCAGCTTGGTTTTATCAAGATCGTTGCCGTCGGCGTCCTTAACCGTTATGTAACCGTCGGTTTCAATTGCCTCCTTGATGCCGGCCAGTCCCGCGCCCTGCTTTCTGGGCGAATAGGGATTGCCTTCCTCATTGAGAGCCATAGTCGCAGTGCTCATCAGCAGCTGATTTACCCTTGCCCTCAAAGCCTTGCCGCTGAGTCCGTAAGTCTCTTCCACGTGCTGCCTCAAAAGCGCTACGGCTCCTGCCATATTGGGCGCGGCCATACTGGTGCCGCTGTATTCGTCGTAGCCTCCGGGCACGGCGCTGGTGATCTCTCCGCCGTGCGCGGTTATTTCCGGTTTAAGCTTTAAGTCGGGCGTAGGTCCCCAGCTTGAGAAGTCGGACATAAACGGGCCCGCCTCATAATCCGCGGAAAAAGTTACCGTTCCGACTCCTCTAGTGGCGCCTGCGCTTGCCGCTGCCTCCATCTGCTTTCCCGCATCCATGCCTATCGAGCACGTAGGCACGGGATTTTCCACCTCGCCCAGCGACATTCTTATCGTTCCGGAAAGATTATTATAAATGATCACGCCGATAGCGCCGTTAGCCATGGCATTTTCCACCTTTTCCTGGAAGGTGATGTCTCCGCGCTTTACCAAAGCAAGCGTTTTTCCGTCGGACAACGCCCTTCTCACGGTGCTGGTATAGTTGCTGGGACGGCCGACGCCGCCCACCAATACGTAATTCAAAGTCAGGCTTCCGTCGGCGTCGGCGCTTACTCCCGCCTCCGCAGCAGCCTCGTATATTCCCTTAACGAAATCAAGCTCGTTGCCGTTTGCGTCCGAAGCTTCCGTAATAAACGCTACGGTGCCGTCGTCCGTTTCCGTCTTGTTTGCCAGTATGTACGGCGATTTTTGTCCGTTAATCGACGCCACGGACAGCGCGGCGCTGTAAGTGGAGGGCGAGCCTACGGTTCCGCTGTCGGGATTCGTCGCCAAATTCGTTCCGTTGCCGCCGCCGAAGCCGGAGCTGTAATCGTTGCTGGCCGCCACGACCAGGCTGATACCAGCCTCCTCTACCTTATTATATATACCTGTCAGATACTCGTCGTCTTCCTCGGTGGAAAATCCGGCCGACGAGCCGAGACTCATATTGATTACGTCAACGCCTATCGCCGCGCAGTCGTTTAACGCGGCCAGTATGTCTATCGTATCCGCTCCGCCGAGCATCTTGCTGTCGGGATCGTCCGTAAACACCTTC
Source organism: uncultured Eubacteriales bacterium (assembly GCA_900553005.1). GTDB lineage: Bacteria > Bacillota > Clostridia > Christensenellales > Pumilibacteraceae > UBA10677. The sequence goes on from USBU01000027.1 coordinate 7,879, forward strand.
ATGATAGCAAGCTGAGCGTTTGGCGCGACGCCTATAAACGTCTCGCCGGTCGAAGCGTTGACTACCTTGGTATCATCTCTGCCCGCGACTATGCCCGCTACGTGCGTGCCGTGAGAAGAATACGACGGATACACGTCGGGATCGTCGTCCGCGTAGTCAAAGGCATACGGCACTTTTGCGTTATAATATACCTGATCGACCGTCGTCTCCGGCGCCAACGACGTCTTGGCCATTGTTCCGGCAAATTTTTCGGCTACATATTCCTTGGTCCAGATATCCGCGCCGTCCGGCATATGCGAAAACGCGGGATGCGAGAAATCCAATCCCGAATCCAATATTGCGACAACCATTCCGTCGCCCTTATATTCAATATCGCTGGAATCGTAAATACCCGTTGTATAAACGTTGGCGTTGTTGCTTACCGCTACCGTTTCCGGCTCGGCATACTGCTCGGAATAATAAACGCCCTCGACGTTTTTGATTTTGCGCAGCTCCGGCACATCCTTCAGCTTAACCTTTATAGCCACGCCGTTATTGAGCGAGGTATATGAATACTTATATTCGTAATCTATGCCCTTGCGGTCGAGCGCGCCGAGAAATTTCCTGTGGCTTACGCGCATGTCGGCGGCCTTCTTTTTACCTATGTAAGACGCGCTGAAATCCTGATATTCGGAGTTGTAACCGGATTCGAGATACTCGTCCATCACGCTGTCTCCCGACAGCTCCACTATAACCCAACGCTCCTCTTCCTTGGAAAATTTGTTTTGCATGACCACGTCGGAATTATAATACTTGGCTTTAAGCTCGTCCAGATCGTACTGACCGGTAACGTCCGTAAGCCCAGTCGCCGCGGAAGCAGCGGAATACTGCGGCTTTTCCATGCCGGCGGAATACGCCTGCGTGAACGTCGCGGAAAGCGCGAATACAAGTAAAAGCGCTATAACCTGAGCGAAACTCCTCTTTGCTTTTCTTTTCATATTGTCCTCCAAATAAATGCCGTCGTCAAATGTAGCAGAAACTTTGCCATCCCCTATGATGACAAAGTACATAAATACTAGCACAACGGAAGCAATTTTGCAAGTTTTTTATCGGATTTTTCAATATTTGGCAAAATTTTCACAAAACTTACAAGAATGCAGGTAAATTTTAGGTCATTTTGAAGCGTAAATGTCTGTAAAAAAGAAACTTAGGGCTGATTCGGATATTATGGATACCGGAAACGTTTTTTATCCCCAGTCCCGTTTAGGACGTAAAAGCCGCAGATTTTATACCGGGCGAAAGAGTAATAAACCGTAATCATCAGACCTGAGCTAAAAATTGTTAGCCCATACGGTTTGCGATTTAACTTGCGAAAGTTCATTTTATTCGTATTCGTATGAAACGAAACCGCCGCAATGCTGTCATCGCGGCGGCTAAGCTTTTTTCAGCGCATAAAAAACCTGAGTATGACGCGTTTGCCGCTTATGCCGCGACAGTTTCAAATACGGCATAATACGGATAACCGTCGTCGCAAGCGCACCGGCCTACAGACAGGCTTTAAGAATTTCCTCAATATCCTTTTCAGAAAGCGGCGCGTAAGCCTTGTCGAGCCCCTCGTTGTTTGCGATATGAGCGGCCATTTCGCCTATGCGCTTTTCGTCTATGCCCACCTCGCCCAGCGTCATGGGTATACCTATGGACTTAAAAAAGTCATATGTGGCGTCTATCGCTTTTTCGGCCGTCTTACGGTCGTCCTGCTCGTCTATGCCGAACACCAGCCTGCCGAAGGAGACAAATCTTTCCAAGGTTTTTTCAGACAGGATATGCTTCATCCACCGAGGCGTCACAATGGCCAGCCCCACGCCGTGGGTAATATCGTAATGACCGCTTAAGGCATGCTCTATTCCGTGACACGGCCAGCCGGAGGCCGCGCTGCCAAGAGACAAAATCCCGTTGCAGCCGAGCGAGCTGGCCCACATGAGCTGAGCGCGTGCCTCGTAATCGCGGGGATTTTTTATCGCCGCCGGCGCGTATTTTATAACCGTTTTAAGTACGGAAGCGCAGAGATTGTCCGCAAGAAACGAGGACGGACTAGTGAAAAACTGTTCTATTACGTGATTCATGATATCCGCCGCTCCGGCCGCCGTCTGGTAGGCGGATACGGTGAACGTAAACTCCGGATCAAGCACGGACAGAGAGGGAAAAAGATGCGGATCAATATATCCGACCTTATCGTTAGTCTCGGGACGGGAAATTACGGCGCCCCAATCGTATTCGCTGCCCGTGGCCGACAGGGTAAGCACCGAGATAACGGGCAAAGCCCCAAGCGTAGGCGCCTTGTGCATAATAAGATCCCAGGCATCTCCGTCGTACAGAGCCGCAGCCGCAATGGCCTTGGAGCAGTCGATAACGCTGCCTCCGCCAACGGCAAGCACCGCATCTATCCCATGAGTCTTGCAAATCTGCGCGCCCGCCTCGACGCTTGCAAGCTTAGGACTGTCTCTTATACACATCTGACGCTGCCGACGACTTAAT
>USBU01000028.1 GCA_900553005.1 uncultured Eubacteriales bacterium
CTACACCTATTAAGTCGTCGGCAGCGTCAGATGTGTATAAGAGACAGTAATAAACGAGGGCGCTCTTACCATAATAATCTCTCAAAGCGGGGAAACCGCCGATACGCTTGCCGCGCTGAGAGAAGCAAAGCGCCTTAAAAGCAGGACTTTGGCAATAGTCAACGTTGTCGGCTCGTCAATAGCGCGCGAGGCCGACGACGTGCTTTATACCTTTGCCGGACCCGAAATCGCAGTGGCTACGACCAAGGGCTATACCTCGCAGATAGCCGCCTTATACCTCATCGGTCTGTATCTGGCCTCCTGCCTCGGTTCCGTTACGCAAGAAGAATATATCCGCCAGCTTGACGTATTGAAATCACTGCCCGACCTTACCGAACAAATTCTTTTAAAGCCCGAAAAAGCGCAGTATTTAAGCTCGCTGTACTGCGGAAGTAAGGACGCGTTTTTCATAGGACGGGGAATGGACTACGCTTCCGCCCTGGAAGGCGCTCTAAAACTCAAGGAAATTTCGTACATTCACGCCGAAGCGTATCCCGCAGGAGAGCTGAAGCACGGCACCATTTCACTGATAGAAAACGGCTCGCTTGTGCTTGCTGTCGCCGTGGATAAAAGACTGTTTGAAAAAACTCTTTCCGGCATAAAGGAAGTAAAAACCCGCGGCGCCGTAGTGATAGCGATCGCCTCTCCCGACGGCGTAAAAATAGAAAACGAAGCCGACCATACTCTATATATCCCCGATTGCCCCGCAGTTATGGCGCCCGTCCTGACGGCGGTTTACCTGCAGTTATTCGGTTATTATGCCGCGGCGGCAAGAGGCCTCGACATCGATAAACCGCGCAATCTTGCAAAATCGGTCACCGTGGAATAAGTCTGTCTTTACTTGAAACGCCCATCGAATAACGCATTTAATGTAAAGCAAGGAATGCCGAACGTTAAACAAAATGTCAACGACAGCCTTACGGAAACATGTTCCGCCGAATTGTTACGAACCGGCTTGACAAGACGGCCGTATGCAAAAGATGATAAAATATCTGCCTTAGCCTGGCCGTCCGGCTCAATATTTTCAAGTTTTACGCGCCGAAAAGACCAATAAGATAAACCGCGGCTTTGACTTTCAAGCGGTAAAATGCTATAATACATGGGATAACTGATAACAAGGATTTAAACGGCATGAAAAAATATATTGTGATACTTTTCGACGGCATGGCCGACTATCCGGACTCGGCCGGAAATACTCCCATGAAGGAAGCCTGCAAGCCGGTCACCGACGCATTAGCCGCCGCCGGCGAAACGGGACTTTGCCGCACCGTGCCCGCGGGTATGAAGCCCGGAAGCGACGTGGCAAACCTTTCGGTCATGGGATATGATCCTGCAGTATACTATACGGGACGGTCGCCGCTGGAAGCGCTTTCAATAGGCGCAGCCATGAGCGAAGCCGACGTAAGCTATCGCTGCAATCTGGTCACCTTGTCGGAAAGCAACGATTTTGAAAAAAGGATTATGCTGGATTATTCCGCAGGCGAAATAAAAAGCGAGGAAGCGTCAGAGCTTATCGCTTATTTAACAGAAAATCTGTCCGCGGACGGCGCGCGTCTTTACGCCGGAGTAAGTTACCGCCACTGCCTGATACTGAAAAACGGCGAAACGGGAGCCGAGCTGATGCCGCCGCACGATATAACCGGCAAAGCCGTAGGTCCGTACCTGCCTAAGGGCGCAAACAGCGTTCTGCTGAATGAGATCACGAAACGCTCGATTGAGCTTTTAAAAAATCATCCTGTCAATGCGGAAAGAATAAAACGCGGACAGAAGCCCGCCAATTCCGTATGGTTTTGGGGCGAAGGACGCAAGCCCGCGCTTAAAAGCTTTTACAGTCTTCACGGCAAAAAGGGCGCCGTGATATCCGCAGTGGATCTTTTAAAAGGCATAGCGAAGGCGGCGGGTTTGCAGGCTCCGGACGTGCCGGGCGCAACGGGAACGATAAACTCTAATTTTGACGGCAAAGCGGAAGCCGCAATAAAGGCGCTTGCTGCCAACGACTTTGTTTACGTACATCTCGAAGCGCCTGACGAATGCGGCCATCAGGGCGATTACGACGGCAAACGCCGCTCGATAGAACTTATCGACAAAAAAATCGTAGCCCCGATAGTCGATTATCTAAGAGAAAACGACATTCCCTTCAGACTTGCCGTTTTGCCCGACCATGCCACGCCCGTTTCACTGAAAACTCATACGTCCGACCCCGTCCCCTACCTGATTTACGACAGCGAGCAAAGCCGCCCGGGTCCGGGCGCCTTTAACGAGGAGACCGCAAAAAACACGGGAAACTTTCTTAAAAGCGGAACAGAACTGCTTAAAAAACTGCTTTGCGAATAATCAGCTTTCAATACATGAAAACACAACAAAAAAGCGCCGTAGTTAAACGGCGCTTTTTTATTATTCCTAACTATCGCTACCAACACAAAACGGCTTTTTGCCTTTAAGACAAACGAAACGACAAATCATTGCCTTAAGCCTTCTTAAAAAGCCGTGAAAAAATGCCGCGGCGGCGTTTATCAATCCACGGTACTGCCCTGCCGTCGGAGTAATGCCAAAAGCCCTCCTTTTCATCGGGCTCGGCCTCGCTGTAAAACAAAACTCTCGCGGCCGCGTCAAAGCCGTCGATACAGGCGGCAGACCATTGCTCCGACGAACCCTTGAAAAACACGCAGCCGAGACGCTTACAGCCGTAAAACGCATTTTTGCCCACATAAGTCAGACTTGAGGGAAGCACTACCTCGGTAAGCTTAAAACAGTTTTCAAAGGCCTCAGAACCTATCGACAGCAATCCGTCCGGAAAAACCGCGCTTTTAAGCCCGGAATCGCCCGAAAAGGCCTGTTCTCCTATATGCAGCAGTCCCGGCGGAAAGCTTACGCTTTTAAGCTCTCTCATGTCCGCGAACGCTCCGCCGGCGACTATTTTAGCCCCGCCGGCAATTTCGCAGACCTCAGTATCGGGAATCGCAGCCGCCAAAGCATAAAGCGGATTTTCGGACGAGGCCAGATACATAGCGTCGCCGCATCTGTTTGCAAGAAGTTCCTCGCAGCCGCCGAAAGCGTCCCTCCCTGACGCGATCAGTCCACCCGACAGCGTAACGCTTTTAAGAGCAGAGCATTTTTCAAAAGCCGAACCGACGATCATCCGCGTATCTGGATGCAAAACGCAGCTTTCCGTTTCGTCGTCCTCCGCCTCGACAAGCACGGCAAACGGGTTAGAGTCGTTGCCGAGATAATACGCTCCGCCGAAAAGATCGTACTCCAACGAATCGCACCCCTCAAACGCGTCGGCAGCCAGTTCGCAAACGCTGTCGGGCAATGAAACGGACGCCAGGGACCTGCACCCGGCAAATGCCTGGCTTGCAATACGCTTTACTCCGTCCGGAATCACGATTTCCGTAAGACTTTCACAGCGCGAAAACGCCCGCGGTCCTATTTCCTTTAATCCGGGCTCAAGCGTAACCTTTACAAGGCTTTTACAGCCGCGGAACGCGTCCTTGGAAATTATGCGCGCACTGCCGGCAACGCGCAGCTCTTTAAGCCCCTCGCAGCCGCGGAATGCGCCTTCTTCAAGCTCTTCAAGAGACGCTAGATCGGCACGGCATATCGCGTCGCAGCCGGCAAACGCACTGCGACCGGCATAAAGCAAACCCTCCAGCCCGCCTAACTCCAAGCGACCGCAGCCGGCAAAACCGTTGTCAAGCACTCGTTTAACCGAAGAAAAAGTAATTTCCTTCAATTCGGTACACATGCTGAAAACCCCCTCGCCTACTTCCGAAACGGAATCCGGCAAAACGACCTTTTCCAATTCCAGCCGGCCGAAAAAGACCTGCGCGCCTATCCCGGTAACCGGCAGTCCTTCATGCTCGGGCTGAACAACGATTTCGCTTTCAAGAGACCTGGGAAAATCGGTAAGAATTTTTCCTTTGCCGAAGGCGTCCAGCCCGAAACATATTTTATCCTTCATAATAATTAACCGCTCCTTAAAAAAACAAACCGCGCGGTATGCGTTTTTACACGCGCGCCGCGCGGCACGTTTTTTGTTTTTGAAAATATCAGTCCTCTACCGCCGCCTTACGCGTCATGACCGACTTTAAAAAGGCCTTTTCCTCCGCCGTAAATTTATCGGTACGGTCGTAACGGTAAAGTCCGTTTACCTCCTGCTCCACGTCGTAAAGCTGCGTATAGCACAACGCCCAGCACTTTTCGTCGTCCAGCAGCACGTCAGTAAGTCCCTTATAGCGCTGTAAAAATTCCTCTCTGGACTTAGGCGCGTTGCCGTATCCCCAGCCGCTTTCGTCGTCCGGCATTTTAATGCCGCCGTACTCCGACACCCAGTAAGGCGTGCCGTTATACTTCTGACGGTCCTCATGATTTACGTAAATGCCATCAGCCTCTTTATATTTTTCACGGAAAACATCCGGATTCTGCTCATACCAATGAATATCGAACGTATCCGTAACGACGTGATAATTGCCGCTTGTGTCGATTACCGGACGCATATTATCCTGACTTTTTACGACGCGGTAAATAATATCCAGCAGTCTGTCGTCCTGACGGAGCTTTCTTTCTCCGCGATCCCACGTTTCGTTCAGACAGCACCAGCCGATAATCGACGGACGATTATAATCGCGCCTTATCTCCGACAGCCAGTCGGGAATAATTTCGTCAAGACAGGTAAAGTCGTCCATATGCACGTTCCAGTCCGGATATTCGTCCCATATCATGTAACCTGCTCTATCGGCAGCATTTATTGCGAGCGGCTCGAAAACCTTTTCATGGAAACGCGCGCCGTTATAACCGAAATCCATCGCCAGCCTGATATCCTCGTCAAAACGGCTGACGTCCGGCGCAGTATAAATACCGTCCTTGTAAAATCCCTGATCTAGAATAAAGCGTCCGAAAACAGAACGGCCGTTAAGATAGAATTTGCCGTCCTTCAGACAAACGCTGCGCATTCCGAAATAACTGTCTACGACGTCAACGATTTTGTCGTCCTTTTCGACGATAAATTTAAGGTCGTAAAGATTGCCCTTGCCTATGTCCCAAAGATGCAGCTCGTTTAATTTAAGGTTAAACGCCGTATGCCCGCACGAAACTTTGACCTCGGCCTTACCTGCCGGTTTGCCTGCAAAATAAGCCTCGGCAGTCACCTTGCAGTCTTCTGCAACCGATAAATTCAGCTCTATATCAAGCTCCGACTCCTCAACGACGGGAGTAAGCCGGAAAAAATCGACATGAAGCCTGTCTACAGCCTCCATCCAAACAGTTTGCCAAATACCCGTTGTGCGCGTATAACTGCAGCCGTGCGAATAAAGTCTGGAGCTCTGCTTTCCCGCGCCGTACTTTCCGTTTCTTATATCGTCCTCGGCAAGCACGGTCACATAATTCCCGTCGCTTTTAAGATAATCGGTAATGTCGAACTGAAAAGGCCAATAACCACCTGTATGCGTGCCGACCAAAGCTCCGTTTACATATACGTAAGCCTTGTGATCTACCGCGCCGAAATGCAGAATCACTCGCTTTCCCTTGAAATTTTCGGGTATATCAAGCGCGCGGCGGTACCACACCGCATCCATGAAATCCTTATAACCGATCCCGGAAAGCTCGCTTTCCGGCGCGAACGGCACGATAATTTTATCGTTTAAACTGTCTCTGAGCCAAAACTGCTTATCCTTGCCTTCCTGGCAAAAATCGATTTCAAACTCCCACTCCCCGTTAAGATTAACCCAACTTTCACGCTTAAGCTGCGGATCCGGATGCTCCGGCCTAGGAATACCCATTTTTACTTTTCTCCTTTTCCCGGCGGACAATTTTATTTAACGCCGAAACTAATGCTATTTTAGCACAAAGCGCCGACTTTGACTAATAAAATCTACATTATTCCCTTGTAAAATATTGACTTTTTCTACTGTATTTTTATTGTTGAACGGCGCCCGACAACCTGCTTATCCCTTTAAAAGCTTTAAAAGGACTTCGTTTACTATCTTCGGATTAGCCTTACCCTTGGTTGCCTTCATGGTCTGCCCGACAAAAAAGGACATGACCTTTTCGTTTCCGGCGCGGTAATCGTTTACGACGCGCTCGTTGGCGGCCATTATTTCTCTGACGACAGCCTCGATCTCTTCGGTATCGCTTGACTGACGAAGTCCCAGCTTATCCACAAGCTCCTCAGGCTTATCGTCCGTGCCCCACACCTTGGGGAAAAGCTCCTTCTGCACGGCGACAAGGCTGACTGCGCCGTCCTCGACAAGCTTAAGCAGCGAATAAAGCTGAGCCGGAGATATTGCGATATTTACATCCTCGCTGCCCGGCTCCTTAGCCAAACGCATGACGTCGCCCATGATAAAATTAGCCGCCTTTTTGGGATTGGCGCCCGCCGCAACCGCACCGTCAAACAGATCGGCAACGGCCACGTCCGCGGTAAGCAAAGCCGCGTCGTAATCGGAAAGCTTATATTCGGTAACGTATTTTTCCGTCCGCTCCGCTTTAAGCGCCGGTATAGAAGCGCGTATACGCTCGATCTCCTCCCGGCTTATTACAACCGGCATGAGATCCGGCTCGGGAAAATACCTGTAATCGTGCGCGTTTTCCTTGCCGCGCATTCCGCTCCCCTCGCCCGCCGCGTCGTCCCAGCGGCGAGTCTCCTGCACGACCGTTCCGCCGCTTTCAAGAATTTCTATCTGACGCTCGGCCTCATAGCGGCATGAACGCAGCACAGCGCGGAACGAATTGAGATTTTTGGTTTCCGTGCGCGTGCCCAGCGGTCCGCCTACCGGCGCAACGGACAGATTTACGTCGCAACGCAGGCTTCCCTCCTGCATTTTTACATCCGATACGCCCGTATATTTCAGTATATTTTTAAGCTCCTCCAAAAAAGCGACCGCGTCCTCCGGAGAATGAATGTCCGGCTCGGTAACGATCTCCATAAGCGGAACGCCGCAGCGGTTATAGTCCACGCGCGTCACTCCGCCCTCGTGAATAAGCTTTCCCGCGTCCTCCTCAAGATGGATACGGTTCAGCCGCACGCGCTTCAAACTTCCGTCGCCGCTTTTAAATTCCACGCCGCCGCCCCTGCACAGCGGAAGATCGTACTGACTTGTCTGCCATGCCTTGGGAAGATCGGGATAAAAATAGTTTTTACGGTCCCATTTGCTGAACGGGGCGATCTCGCAATTTAAAGCCAGGCCCGCCTTAACCGTGTACTCGACCGCTTTTTTATTAAGCACCGGCAGAACGCCCGGAAAGCCCGAACATACCGGACAGCAGTGAGTATTCGGTTCACCGCCGAAGACGTTGGGACAGGAGCAAAAAATTTTACTTTGCGTTTTAAGCTCGCAGTGTATTTCAAGCCCGATGGTAATCTCGTAGTCCTTCATTTAAAAGCAACCCTCCTTTTCCAAAGCCTCCGCCGCCGCAAACAAGGTGCGCTCTCCGAAAGATTTTCCTATAAGCTGCAGACCTATGGGCAGACCCGCCTTATCTCGTCCGCAGGGCACGCTTATCGCCGGATTGCCGATAATATTTACCGGCACCGTGAAAACGTCCGCCAGATAGCTTTCGGTTACGTCCTTGTTTTTTGCGCCCAAAGGGAAAGCCGTCGTCGGAGCCGTCGGTCCCGCAATCAAATCGCAGCCCTCAAAAGCCGCGTCGAACTCCGCCTTGATTTTAGTCCTTATCTTCGACGCCTTAAGATAATACGCGTCGTAATAACCGCTTGACAGAACGTAATTACCGGTCATAATGCGGCGCTTAACCTCCGGTCCGAAGCCGGCCGAACGCGATTTATAATAAAGCTGAACATAATCGTCCGCTTCCGCCCTTACTCCGTACTTAACTCCGTCGAAGCGCGCCAGATTGCTGCTTGCCTCCGCGCAGGAAAGCACGTAATAGGTGGCAAGGGCCGCGTCGAAAGATTTTATGGAAATTTCCTTTACGGACGCGCCCATCTTTTCGTATAGCTTTAAAGCGGCAAGCACCGCTTCCTTTACCTCGGCGCTGAAATCGACCTCAAAAAATTCTTTAGCCACGCCGACGGAAAGCCCTTTTACTCCCGCGCCGTAAGCCGTAAAATCACAGCTTGTTTTAGACGAAGTAGAATCCTTGTCGTCATAGCCGGCGATCACATTGAAAAGCTCTGCGTTATCGCGCACTGAACGCGTCATCGGTCCTATCTGATCCAAAGAAGATGCAAAAGCGATAAGTCCGTACCGCGATACTGACGAATACGTGGGTTTTAAGCCGACAACGCCGCAGAACGCGGCAGGCTGCCGGATACTTCCGCCCGTGTCGCTGCCCAACGCGCCGTAAGCCTGAAAAGCCGCCACCGAAGAAGCCGAGCCGCCGCTGGAGCCTCCCGGTACTCTTGTCATATCCGCCGCGTTAAGCACAGGCCCGAACGCGGAATTTTCATTGGCCGAACCCATTGCAAATTCGTCCATATTGGCCTTGCCGACAATAACGGCCCCCGCGTCCTTAAGCTTTTTTACGACTGTAGCATCGAACGGAGGAACATAATTTTCAAGAAATTTAGATGCGCACGTCGTCCTAAGTCCGCGCGTGGAAATATTATCCTTAACTATAATCGGAACTCCGCCGAGGGCTCCGACACTCTTTCCCGAGGCAAGCTTTGCGTCAATCTCCGCCGCCGTCTTAAGCGCGTTTTCCTCATCCAAGGTGATAAGCGTATTAAGCTGCTTAGTCTCCTCTATTCGCTTGAAAACCGCCCTGGTTACCTCCGTCGCACTCAGCTCGCGGGCGGCGATTTTATCCCTGACATCGGTCAGATTAAGTTTTACTATATCCATTGCGCGCACCTCACTCAAGCACTCTCGGCACGATATAAGCGCTGCCGTCCGACTCCGGCGCGTTTTTCAACAGCTCCTCTCTGGACATAGGCGAGCGCGCCTCATCCTCGCGCAGCACGTTGACAAAGTCAAGAATGTGCGCCGTCGGCGGAACGTCGGAAACGTCCACCGCGTCAAGCTGACGGAAGCGTTCAAGCACGTTTCCCAGCTGTTCTCCCAATTCGTCAAGCTCCTCGTCCGTAAACGAAAGACGCGACAGCTCCGCTATGTGCAGTATCTCCTCTCTGCTGATTTTCATGATATCTCCTTGAAATCCTTTTACATTGCAAAATTATACATTCCGCCGGCCGAAAAGTCAATCGATTACTGCCGGCCGAAAAAACGCAGTTTAAAAAAACGCGCTTTTTTCATGAAATAAGGCTATAAATTCAGAAATTTTATCATTTTATTTTACTCCGGCAACGGCTTTGCCTCCGCCGTAAAAAAATATCGTCGCCATACGTCGGATAACAAATAATTTTAATAATGTCTGCAAGACCGAACGGCCGTTGACAAATTCCGGCAGGAATGATATTATACGGATATTAAAAAACGTAAGGCGGACGGTAATGCATCCATTTATGTTCGGAGGAAAAATTTCCTCGTATTCGGTTATGCTGGTAATTGCGCTTATAGCGGCGGTAGCGCTTTTCCGCATACTGTCGGGCGTAAAAAAAACTCCCGATAAAATATACTCATATTATTCGATTGCGGGCATAGTTTCCATTGCGGCAGGCATAGCGTCCGCCTTTCTTTTCCAGGCCGTATATAACTTTTTTGAAACGGGAGTATTCCGTCTGCGCGGACTGACGTTTATGGGCGGACTGACCGGCGGCGCGCTTTGCTTTATCCTTTTTGCGCTTTTATCCAGACGCCCGGAAATCCGAAAGGCATTTTTTTCCGAAGCGGAGCTTGCCGCGCCATGCATCGCGCTTGCGCACGGGATAGGCAGAATCGGCTGTTTTCTTGCAGGCTGCTGTTACGGAAAGGAAAGCGAACACGGCCTTTATTTTCCCGCGCTGAACGCCAGGGTGATTCCCACTCAGCTTATCGAGGCGTGTTTCCTCTTCGCGCTGTTCGGCGTCCTGTTATGGATGACGCTTAAAAACAAGCCTGTCGGCGTCAATCTTATCGTTTACTGTCTTGCCTACTCCGTTTTCCGCTTCATAATAGAATTTTACCTGTCTCTTATACACATCTCCGAGCCCACGAGACGGAGCTACATCTCG
>USBU01000029.1 GCA_900553005.1 uncultured Eubacteriales bacterium
CGTGGGCTCGGAGATGTGTATAAGAGACAGTCGTAGAGGCATGTATAGACGGCAAGCTGGATAAGATAAATATCGAATGGCTGGATAAGACGGGGTTCACCGTAGTGGTGGCGTCCGGCGGTTACCCGGAAAACGTCGTCAAGGGCTGTCCTATTACCGTAGGCCGGCTGAACGGGGTTACGCTCTATCACGCTGGCACCGCAGTTAAGGCCGGCAGGCTTGTGACAAACGGCGGCAGAGTATTCGACGTTACGGCCGTTGCCGCGAATATTGCCGAGGCGCGGGAAAAGGTGTACCGTGAAATCGATAAAATACAGTTTGAAGGCGCGCGTTACCGCACCGATATAGGAAAGGTCTGACGCGCTGTAAAAAAATTACGTCCGAAGTTAAGAGGAATTACAATGGTTTATCGTGTTTATACCCAAAAAAAGCCGCAGTTCGACGGCTGCGGCAAGCTGAAGGATGAGATTAAAAATCTGCTGGGGATTTCTCCCTCGTCCATAAAAAAATATATCCGTTACGATGCGGAGGGACTGTCGCGCGAGGAATTTGACAAGGCGGTTGTCTCGGTATTTTCCGAACCTAGCGTGGATAACGTTTTTGATTGTCCGGATTTCGAGGGCGACGTTCTTGTCGTAGAATATCTGGACGGACAGTACGACCAGCGCGCCGATTCGGCCGCGCAGTGCGTGCAGTTTCTGACCGGCGGCGTGCGACCTGCAGTGCGTTGCGCCGACGTTTACGACATCTGCGGCGTTTCGGATAAGGAGATGGACGCAATAAAGGGCTATCTTATCAATCCCGTGGACAGCAAGGAGGGGACGTTATCGCTTCCCGACACGCTTCGTCGCGCTCCGGCAAAACGCGAAAAAATGCGCGTCGAGCTGTCGTTTATCGGGCTTGACGAAAAAGACTTAAAACGGTTTTACGACAGCTTCGGCTTTGCCATGACTTTTGCCGATCTGAAGTTTGTGCAGAAATATTTTATCGCCGAGCGCCGCGAGCCCACTCTTACCGAAATAAAGGTTATAGATACCTATTGGTCCGATCACTGCCGGCATACCACCTTTCTTACCGAAATCAAAAGTATTGAGATCAAGTCGGACAACCGGCACATAAGGGAGGCCGTCGAGGACTACGGTAAGCTTTTCGGACAGCTTTACGCAAACAGAAAGGATAAATACGCCTGCCTTATGGACGTGGCTACGATCGCCGTCAAAAAGCTTAAAAAAGAAGGGTATCTCGACAATCTGGACGAGTCGGACGAGATTAACGCGTGCTCCGTCAAGGTCTCTGTGGACGTTGACGGTAAGCCTGAAGACTGGCTTATAATGTTCAAAAACGAGACTCATAATCACCCGACGGAAATAGAGCCGTTCGGCGGCGCGGCGACGTGTCTGGGCGGAGCAATACGCGATCCGCTTTCGGGACGCACATACGTTTATCAGGCTATGCGCGTAACGGGCGCGGGCGATATTACCGAGGATTTTGACAAGACTCTGCCGGGTAAGCTGCCGCAGCGAGTCATATCGCGCACGGCTCTTGCCGGATTTTCTTCCTACGGCAATCAGATAGGCCTTGCCACAGGCGGCGTACACGAGCTTTTTGCAGACCGCTATAAGGCCAAAAGGCTGGAGACAGGGTACGTTATCGGCGGAGCGCGCGCGTCAAACGTGCGCCGTGAAAAGCCTGCAAAGGGCGACGTGATTCTGCTTGTCGGCGGCGACACCGGCCGCGACGGCTGCGGCGGCGCTACGGGCAGCAGCAAATCTCATACCGCTAAGTCTGTGGAGACCTGCGGAGCCGAGGTTCAAAAGGGCAATCCGCCCGAGGAGCGAAAGCTGCAGCGGCTTTTCCGCAATCCTGATGCAGCCGGAATGATCATCAAATGCAACGACTTCGGGGCGGGCGGCGTGTGCGTCGCCATAGGCGAGTTGTCCGAAGGACTTGACATATATCTTGACAGGATAATAAAAAAATACGACGGATTGACGGCTACCGAGCTTGCCATTTCCGAAAGTCAGGAGCGCATGGCCGTTATGGTAAAGCCGGAGGACGCGGATAGATTTATCGGTTTTGCCGCCGAGGAAAATCTTAAAGCCGTGCGCACGGCCGTCGTAACTGACGGCGGCAGACTCAGGATGTTTTACGGAGAGGAGACTATTGTCGATATTTCCCGCGAATTTCTCGATACCAACGGCGTAAAGCAGGTTACAGACGCTGTTATCACGGACAATTACGACGGTTATTTTGCTAGCTGCGACGAGTTTTCCGCAAAATATCTTGAAAAAGACGATTATATCGGCGCGCTTAAGGCCGAGCTTAACCGTCTTGACGTGTGTTCGCAAAAGGGCATGGGAGAGACCTTTGACGGCAGTATAGGCGCGGCCAGCGTGTTTATGCCCTTCGGCGGAAAATATCAGCTTACTCCTTCTACGGTTATGGCGGCAAAGCCTCCGACCGAAGGCTTTACTCACACGGTAACCGCGTCGTCATACGCTTGTTATCCGCGGCTTATGACGCATTCTCCGTTTACGGGCGCGGTTTATTCGATTGTATCCGCCGTCGGCAAGCTTATTTCCGCAGGCGTCGGCCGCGAGACTATAAGACTGTCGCTTCAGGAATTTTTCAAGCGACTGGGGACCGATCCCGAGCGCTGGGGAGAGCCGCTGTCCGCTCTTTTGGGCGCGTTTGAGGCGCAATTGGGGCTTAAAATGGGCGCGATAGGCGGCAAGGACAGTATGAGCGGCACATTCGAAAATATCGACGTTCCGCCTACCGTCATCGCTTTTGCCATGGGCGTGACCGACGACGATACTATTATTCATAATGTTTTCGACCGGCCCGGCAGGCTTTATTTGTTTTCGCTTAAGCGCGACGAGAAGGGTTATCCCGATTTCGGCCGCGCGCTTGAAATGTACGACGAGATTCATTCGCTTATAAAGGATAAAAAGATTATACGTTCTGCCGTGACCGAGGAGGGCGGTTATGCGGTGTCGGTTGCAAAATCCGTTATAGGCAGCGGCTTCGGAGCGGCGCTTGAAAAGGACTCCGATATGTTTTTACCGCTTTACGGCGATATTATCGCGCTTGCCGAGGACGAAATTAACTCGCCGTTTGCGCGCGCAATCGGCTGCGTAAACGACGGCGGCAGATTTTCGGTGGGCGGCGCTTCGGTTACGACGGACGAGCTGACTAGCGCTTTTGTTTCGCGTCTTGAGGGCGTTTATCCGACTTCCGCGCCCGCTTCAGGTCGCGCCGTGGCGTCAAAATATGCAATCGATACCGTTTATACGGGTAAAACCAAAACCGCAAGACCTAGAGTGTTTATTCCCGTTTTTCCGGGGACTAACTGCGAGTACGATATGGCGCGCGCCTTTGTCCGCGAGGGGGCCGAGCCGGATATTTTCGTTATGCGCAACGTCACCGGCGAGGATATCCAGCAGTCGGTTGAGGAAATGAAAAGACGCATCGACAATGCGCAGATCATTGCGTTCCCGGGCGGCTTTTCGGGCGGCGACGAGCCTGACGGCAGCGGCAAATTTATTGTAAATACCTTTAAAAACGGTCTGCTTAAAGAAGCGGTAGAGGAGATGCTTTATAAGCGCGACGGATTGATTTTGGGCATTTGCAACGGATTTCAGGCGCTGATAAAGCTGGGGCTTTTGCCTTTCGGGCGGATTGTAGATCAGACGCAACACAGCCCTACGCTTACCTACAACAATATCGGCCGGCACGTTTCCACGATTTCGTCGGTGCGCCTTGGGACCAATAAGTCGCCCTGGCTTAACGGACTTAACATGGACAAAATTTATTCGGTCCCCGTCAGCCACGGAGAGGGTAAATTCGTCTGCGAACCCGAGATCTTCGACGGGCTTTTGAAAAACGGTCAGATTGCCACTCAGTACGTGGACGAGACCGGCCGCGTCACTATGGATTCGCCCTACAATCCCAACGGTTCGTATATGGCCGTGGAGGGCATAATTTCGCCTGACGGCAGAATCCTGGGAAAAATGGGACATACGGAGCGCTGGCAGGAAGGTCTTTACAAAAACGTTCCAGGCAATTTCGATATGAACGTCTTTAAATTGGGCGTCGGTTATTTCAAATAAACTTTCAGAGGACGAGCGCGTTTAATCTTACTCGTCCTCTTGTTTTGAGGCGACGATATGCATGACGGTAAAATCAGAATAATGTTTGTTTGTTACGGCAATATATGCCGTTCTCCAATGGCGGAATATATTTTTAAAAAGCTTGCCGAGGATTACGGTTTTTCCGAACGCTGTGAAATCGCTTCCGCGGCCACCAGCGGAGAGGAAATCGTCGGAGGCGTGGGAAATCCCGTTTATCCGCCCGCGCGCCGAGAACTTATACGCCGCGGTATCGGCTGCGGCGACAGGCGGGCGGTTCGGCTTAAAAAAGAGGATTACAAAAATTTCGATTTGTTCGTGGGGATGGACGATGGCAACATCCTTAGCATGCGCGCCGTTTTCGGCGGGGATCCGGATAATAAGATTAAAAAGCTTATGGATTTTGCGGGCGGGGGCGATGTTGCAGATCCGTGGTACACAGGCCGTTTCGATACGGCTTTTTCGGACATATTCAAGGGCGTGTCAGCATTGGCGGAAACGTTATTCGGCGTAAAAATTGCTTCGGTATAGGTGTTCTTGTTCGTTTGCGGATGCTTTCGGCCGGTTATGAAAAGCCGGAATAACGCGGGATCGAGCAGGCCTCGCGTTTATCCGTAAAGCGTTTTGTAAAATACTTTCTGCGTCTGTAAGTGTTTTTGCGCGCTGCGTTTTCGTCCGTTGCTTGTTTTGTTATAGCTTCGGAGAATATGTTGTCAGCTTGACAATCAGTGCCGCGCTTTCTTGCTTGAACCGCGCACGGCCGCAAAATTTACGGCGGACGGAGCGTAAATCGCTTTACATTTAAGCCGTAATATGATAATATAATTTAGGTCTTTGGGCAGTTGGACCCTTATAGACAAATCGACACATCTGAAGTTGTTTCTTTCGGCTGCCCGTAAGGGTAGCTTTTTTTCAAAACGGAGGACGCATTTGAAGGAATTACTTGGTATAAAGCAGCTTTCGGCTGAAGAGATTTACGAAATACTCGATCTGGCTGCCGAGATGAAAAAGTACGTGCTTAAAGGGGAGAGACGTTCCCTTTTGACCGGCAGGCGCGTGACGACGCTGTTTTACGAAAACAGCACGCGCACCAAAACCAGCTTTGAGCTTGCGGCTTCGCTTGCGGGCGCGTCCGTCAATTCGCTGGATATTTCAACATCTAGCGTGCAGAAGGGCGAA
Organism: uncultured Eubacteriales bacterium; assembly: GCA_900553005.1. Classification (GTDB taxonomy): domain Bacteria; phylum Bacillota; class Clostridia; order Christensenellales; family Pumilibacteraceae; genus UBA10677. Next base: position 5,310 of record USBU01000029.1, read on the forward strand.
TCGCTTGTCGATACGGGAAAGACGTTGGACGCGTTGCGTACAGATATCGTCGTTATCCGGCATCAGATAAGCGGTGCGCCTTTATTTTTGTCCAAAAACATTAAAGCGGCGGTAATTAACGCCGGCGACGGCTCGCACGAGCATCCGACTCAGGCGTTGCTTGATTTCTTTACCATGCGCGAGCGCTTCGGGACATTAAGAGGGCTTAAGGTTGCCATAATAGGAGACGTTAAGCATTCTCGCGTTGCGCGCAGCAATCTTTGGGGGCTGCTTAAGCTGGGCGCATACGTAACTCTATGCGCGCCCAAAACACTGCTGCCGGTCGGCTTCGACTCGTTTTGCCGCGTTACCGACAACCCTCGGGAAGCGGTTGCGGGCGCGGACGTCGTGATGGGACTGCGCATTCAGCTGGAGCGCCAGAAACAAGGGCTTTTTCCCAGTCTCAGGGAGTACAATTCCCTTTGGGGCATTGACGAGGAGCTGTTGTCTTTGGCGGGGCCGGATGCGGTCGTCATGCACCCGGGCCCCGTCAACCGCGGAGTTGAAATCGGCTCGGGAGTATTGGATGGAGAAAAGAGTCTTGTGCTGGAGCAGGTGACCAACGGCGTGGCGGTGCGCATGGCCGTTTTGTCCCTTATCGGCAAAGAGCTGCAGGAGGTTTAATAACGATGCCGACGGTTTTGATTAAAAACGCTTCTTTGGTGCGCGATTCCGTAAAGGAAGCGGACGTGTTTGTAAAGGACGGTATTATTACGAAAATAGGCCGGGTTGACCGCGGCGCGGATGTAATCGTGAACGGAGAGGGAAAGCATCTATTTTACGGCTTTTGCGATATGCACGCTCATTTGAGAGAGCCTGGTTTCGAGAGCAAGGAGACCGTTGCCTCCGGTGTGCGCGCTGCCGTAAGGGGCGGTTTTACGGATATAGCCTGTATGCCCAACACTAATCCCGTAAACGACAATAAGGTAGTTACCGAATATATAATACGGCGCGCCCGCGAAGAAGGTTTTGCCAACGTTTATCCCGTGGGCGCGATTACGAAGGGTTCAGACGGAAAGGAGCTGAGCGAAATGTCCGCAATGAAAAATGCGGGGATTATCGCCGTCAGCGACGACGGAAAACCGGTTTCCGACGGCAGAATGATGCGCCTCGCGCTGGAATACGCTTCTACCGTGGGGCTTCCCGTGCTGTCGCACAGCGAGGATAAAAGTCTGTCTGCAGACGGCGTGGTAAACGAGGGCGTTGCCGGAGAAATCTGCGGTCTTAAGGGGATCACCCGCGCAGCGGAGGAGGCGGCAGTCGCAAGAGAAATGATACTTGCCGAGACGCTCGGCGTGCCCGTTCACCTTTGCCATGTAAGCACGCGCGGCTCGGTGGAGCTTATAAGATTTTTCAAGAAAAAGGGCGTAAAGGTTACGGCGGAGACCTGTCCGCATTATTTCGCTCTCAACGACGAGTGCATTGAAAAATTCGATACCAATACAAAGGTCAATCCGCCCATACGCACGGAGGACGACCGCACCGCGGTTATAGAGGGGATAATGGACGGCACTATCGACGTCATTGCAACTGACCACGCGCCGCATTCCGCCTCCGACAAGAATACCGATTACGTCAGCGCGGCTTTCGGCATCAGCGGTCTGGAGACGGCTTTTGCGATAAGCTACAGCGTGCTTGTAAAATCCGGGTTGATAGATATCGTAAAGCTTAACAGGCTTTTAAGCGTCCGTCCGCGTGAGATTTTGGGTTTGGACGGCAGACTGCGGGAGGGAGAAAAAGCCAATCTGACGCTTGCCGATCTCAATGCGGGATACGTAATCGACAGCGCGAATTTTGTATCCAAGGGCAGAAATACGCCCTTTAACGGTCTTTCGGTTTACGGTCTTATAACGGACGTTATCGTTAACGGCGCGGTTAAATATCTGAACGGGGAATTGGTGCGGTAGGATGAAAGAAGCCGATTATATCATTATATCCAACGTCGCTCTTAATTCCGCGATATACGAAATGCGGCTTAAGGGCGATACGGGCGCGCTCAGCCGCAGCGGACAGTTTATAGACGTAGCCGTGACGGGTAAATATTTAAGGCGGCCTATTTCCGTATGCGACTATGACGAAAAAGGGCTTACGATCGTTTATAAGGTGGTCGGAGAGGGCACCGCGGCTTTAAGCCGTATGCGGCCGGGAGAAAGCGTGAACGCGCTGTGCGGACTGGGCAACGGCTTTGACGACGGCGCCGCCGCAAAGAAAATCGCGCTTGTGGGCGGAGGAGTCGGTCTGCCCCCTTTATACGGGCTTGCGAAGCGTCTGAAAGAAAAGGGCGCGGTCTTTTCCGTACTGGCAGGCTTTAATTCTGCGGCGGATATGTATTATACTGATAATTTCCGAGCGTTGTGCGGCGACGTGCGCATTGCAACCGCTGACGGCTCGTTCGGGACGAAAGGCTTTGTAACCTCGCTTTTGGGCAAGGGTGAATTCGATTACTTTTACGCCTGCGGACCTGAACCCATGCTTGAAGCTCTGCTTAAAACGGGGCTTGACGGTCAGCTTTCCTACGAGGCGCGTATGGCTTGCGGCTTCGGCGTGTGCATGGGCTGCAGCTGTAAAACGCGGTTAGGGTACAAGCGTATCTGCAAGGACGGCCCCGTCATGATAGCAAAGGAGATGAGATGATTGATTTAAGCGTCAGTCTCGGCGATATAAAACTGGACAATCCGGTTATTCCGGCGTCAGGCACGTTCGGCTACGGTTTGGAGTTTGCCGAGCTCTACGATATAAATATTCTTGGTTCGTTTTCCATAAAGGGCACAACTTCGGCCGAGCGTTTCGGCAATCCGTTGCCGCGCATCGCCGAAACTCCTTCGGGAATGCTTAATTCCGTGGGGCTGCAAAATCCCGGCGCCGAGGCGGTGGTAAACGAGTATTTCCCCAAGCTTAAAAAGGTTTACCGCAAAAAAGTTTTTGCAAATGTAGGCGGACACGACGTCGTAAGCTACATGAAGGCGGCCGAAATACTTTCCCGGGACGATATCGTTTGCGCGCTGGAGCTTAATATAAGCTGTCCCAACGTAAAGGAGGGAGGAATGGCGTTCGGCACCGATCCGGTGAAGGCGGCGGAAATCACCGCGGCGGTCAAGTCGGTTTCGGAAAAACCCGTTTTCGTCAAGCTGTCGCCCAACGTGACCTCCGTCGTTGACGTCGCTATTGCCGTCGCGGCCGCCGGCGCGGACGGAATCACGCTTATCAATACTCTTTTGGGCATGGCCGTCGATCGTAAAACAGGCAGGGCGATTACCGCTGTGCCTCACGCCGGTCTTTCGGGTGCGGCGGTGAAACCTGTGGCGCTGAGAATGGTGCACGAGGTCGCCGGTGCGGTGGATCTGCCGATAATAGGCATGGGCGGGATAGAAAGCGCCTGGGACGTAATAGAATTTATGTCGGTCGGCGCGTCGGCGGTTATGGTAGGCTCCAAAAATCTTACCGATCCGTTTATCTGCAAGAAAATCATAGAGGAGCTTCCCGGCGTATTAAGCGAAATCGGGGTAAGCGATATAAAATCAATTATCGGGAGGACGGACAGATGCGCGAGGTAATAATCGCATGCGACTTTAAAGACAGATCGGGGCTTGACGCCCTTCTTAAGGAGCTTAAGGGAGAGCGTCCTTATCTTAAAATAGGTATGGAGATGTATTACCGTTACGGCTACGAGCTGGTGCGGAAGCTTAAGGACGAAGGCTATAAAATTTTTCTCGATTTAAAGCTACATGATATTCCCAATACCGTGGAGGCTGCGGCACGAGTTATCGCAGAGCTTAAAACCGATATGCTCAACGTGCACGCTGCGGGCGGACGGGAGATGATGCGCCGCGCGGCGCAGGCGGTCCGGGAAATTTCTCCCGATACCAAAGTGATCGCGGTTACTCAGCTTACCTCAACGTCGCCCCAAATGCTGCGCGAGGAGCTGCTGATAGACGCGCCAATGACCGAAGCGGTGAGCTCTTACGCGCAAAACGCCAAGTCCGCCGGGCTTGACGGAGTGGTGTGCTCCGCGTTTGAGGCGCCTGACGTAAGTAAGCTCGGGCTTATATCCGTTACGCCGGGCATCCGGTTTGCCGGCGGCTCCGCAGACGATCAGAAGCGCGTGGTGACTCCGGATAAGGCGCGGGAGCTTGGCAGCGATTACATAGTCATGGGACGCGCGATTACGGGCGCCGTGGACAAGCTGGCCGCGTACCGCCGCGCCGTGTCCGAATTCTGCGGATAACGGCATAACGACGAATTATATTTTCAAGGAGATAGACTGATATGAACAATAAGGCTGCCGAATGTTTGCTTAAGATCAGGGCCGTTTATTTAAGACCGCAGGAGCCGTTTACCTGGGCAAGCGGTATCAAATCGCCTATTTATTGCGACAACCGCATAGTTTTAAGTTATCCCGAGGCGCGGGACGTCATAGAGGACGGTTTGACGGAGCTAATAAAGCGCGAGTATCCCGGCGCGGAGGCTGTGTTCGGCACGGCCACGGCGGGCATTGCGCACGCGGCTCTCGTCGCCGACCGCATGAAGCCTGTCTC
>USBU01000030.1 GCA_900553005.1 uncultured Eubacteriales bacterium
AGATGTAGCTCCGTCTCGTGGGCTCGGAGATGTGTATAAGAGACAGGTACGGAGCGGCTTGCCGCCGCGGTCAAGGCGGCGGGAATAGAGCCTTTGGCTCATCTTACCTGTCTTGGCAGCGGCGCGGCGGAAATAGACGGCGTTCTTAAAAGGCTGAAGGAGCTGGGCGTAACTAACGTTATGGCCTTGCGGGGCGACAGAATCGACGGAGTTGCGGACGGCGATTTCAAGTACGCGTCCGAGCTTGCCGCTCATATAAAAAGCGCGTACCCTGAGTTTAACGTTGCCGGCGCGTGTTATCCGGAGGGACACGTGGAGGCTGAAAGCCGTTACGAGGACATTAAAAATCTGCGCAAAAAGGTGGAAGCGGGCGTGACGCACCTCAATTCCCAGCTGTTTTTCGACAATGAGGATTTTTTTGAATTCACTGAGCTTCTTTCGCTGGCCGGCATTGACGTGCCCGTTCAGGCGGGAATTATGCCCGTAGTCAGACTGAAGCAGGTTGACAGAATAATCTCTTTGGCCGGCGTTAAAATTCCGTCCCGGCTGTCGCGGCTGCTTTCAAGATACGGATCCGACGCGGAGGCGCTTGCCGATGCCGGAATCGCTTACGCTACAGAGCAGATTGCCGACCTGATTGCGGGCGGCGTGCGCGGCATTCACGTTTACGTAATGAATAACGTAGAGGTCGCCGCAAGAATTACGGAAAACGTGCGCTCTATGCTCAATCGCGTAAACAACGACTGACGTATGAAAATTTCTTTTGCTGAAGCTTTAAGATATGCCGGCGTTAAAAGCCTTGACGACGAGGCGCTCAAACGGCTTATGGAGCGGGCTGTCGCCGACGCGGAAAGACTGGCGGAGCCGAGGAGCCGGGCAAGGGTTTTCGATATCCGGCGAATATCCGGCGGCGTTGTGCTGGGCGGCGCGCTGCTTACCGGCAGATCTGCGCAAAAGCTGTTGGCGGACTGCGATCGCGCGGCGCTTGTTACGGTTACTGCCGGTCATGCTCTGGACGCGGAAATAAGGAGGCTTGCCGCCGTCGATATGGCAATGGCGGTTGCTCTGGACGCGGCGGGGACTGCGGCCGTTGAATCGGCCGCGGACGAGGCGGAGGTTTTGCTTAGGTCGGAATTGAAGGGAGCGGAGCTTACTCCGCGTTTTTCGCCGGGTTACGGAGATATGCCTCTTTCCTTCGGTCGGAATATAATAAAGCTGACGGAAGCGGAGCGTTATCTGGGCGTCACGTTGACCGAATCCGACACGCTGCTGCCATCTAAATCCGTTACGGCGGTTATAGGTATAAAAGGAGGAAATTCCGAGAAAACGGGGGAATCGTTATGAAAAAAAGTTTTTACGACGTACTTAAATCCGACGTGCCGGTAATTATGGACGGAGCCATGGGTACCGAGTTGTTTGCGCGCGGTCTAGCCGTGGGAGAAAACCCCGAGCTTAAGAACGTAACCGATCCAAATCTCGTCAGGTCGGTGCACGCAGATTACGCGGCGGCCGGCGCGGAAATAATTTATACCAATACTTTCGGTGCAAATTCCGAAAAGCTGCCGGATGGAGCAAGCTCGGATAAAATCATCCGTATCGCGGTCGAAAACGCTCGCGCGGCGGCAAAGGACGCTTTAATTGCTTTGGATATCGGGCCTGTAGGACGGCTGACGGAGCCTGCCGGCACGCTTAAATTCGACGAAGCATACGATATTTTCCGCTGTCAGGCCGTCGCAGGAGAAAAGGCCGGCTGCGATCTTGTCGCGCTGGAGACGTTTTCATCACTGCAGGAGCTTCGCGCGGCGGTGCTCGCAGTCAAGGAAAATACCGCGCTTCCGGTGCTTGCAACAATGACGTTTGAGGAAAACGGCAGAACCTTTACGGGGACGCCGCCCTCGGCGTTTGCGCTGACTATCGGCGGATTGGGCGCGGACGCGCTGGGCGTAAACTGCTCGCGCGGGCCCAAGGCTTTGCTGGAGGTGCTGCGGGAAATAGAAGTTTATACGGATTTACCCGTCGTTGCCAAGCCTAATGCCGGATTGCCGGACAGCTTCGGACGCTACGATTTAAATGCGGAGGAATTTGCCGTACAGTGCGTTAAGCTTGTCGAATCGGGCGTCAAGCTGATAGGCGGTTGCTGCGGTACGTCTCCCGCGTATATTGCCGCGCTCAGCAGCGCGCTGAAAGGGGTAAAGGTAGGCAGTCGGGCCAAGCGCGTAAAAGCTTTAGCGTTGTGCTCGGACAGAAAAACGGTGCTTGCGGACAGACCTTTGATTGTGGGAGAACGGCTGAACCCTACTGGTAAAAAGCAGCTGAAGGAAGCGTATTTATCAGGAGATACCGGCTATGTGACCGCTCGCGCGGCAGAGCAGGAGGAGGCAGGTGCGTCGCTGCTGGACGTCAATACCGGCGTGCCCGGCGCCGACGAGGCCGAGTTGATGAAAACCGCCGTTACGGCGGTCAACGGCGTCAGCGGACTGCCGCTTTCAATCGATTCGTCTGATCCCGCGGCTCTCGAGGCGGGGCTTCGCGCGTTTCCCGGTAAGGCGCTTGTCAATTCGGTCAACGGCGAGGAGGAGTCGCTCAAGACCGTTCTGCCCGTCGTAAAAAAATACGGCGCCGCGGTAATAGGGCTTTGCCTTGACGAAAAGGGCGTGCCGGCGTCCTCCGGCCGCAGAGTAGAAATCGCAGCAAAAATTATTGCCGCTGCCGAAAAGGCCGGTATCTCGCGCGAAAATATCGTCATAGACTGTCTTACTCTTACCGTCAGCGCGGAGCAGGCTCAGGCCGCGGAAACTCTTTCCGCAGTAAGCGAGGTTAAGCGGCGTTTCGGAGTTAAAACGGCTTTAGGGGTTTCAAACGTTTCGTTCGGCCTGCCGGACAGGGACAGGATCAGCTCGGCTTTTCTTATCGGAGCGTTGGGCGCGGGCCTTGATTTTGCCATTATGAATCCCAATTCGGCGGCAATGGCTTACGCTTTTCGCGCCTACATGGTACTGTCGGGGTTCGATAAGGGCGCGGCTGAATATATTTCGGCTTGCACGGATGCGGATAAAGCCGCGTCGCTGGGACTAACGGCTTTTTCGCCGGCTGATAAAACGTCCTCGGCTGAAGAAAAGTCCGGCCCGGACGGCGAAAAAAACAGATTTACAAGGCTGATAATCAAGGGTATCGGCAGCGTCGGAGCGGAGACCGCCGAGTTGTTGAAGGCTTATCCGCCCCTGGAGGTGGTAAACGGATTTCTTATTCCCGCTCTCGACGAGGCGGGCAGACTTTTCGAGGCGGGAAAGCTGTATCTTCCTCAGCTGATCGCCGCTGCCGAAGCGGCCAAGCTCGGCTTTGCCGAGGTTAAGCGCGTGATCGAGGCAAACGGAGAAAAGGGAATATCCAAAGGCACGATAGTTCTGGCTACGGTAAAGGGAGACGTGCACGACATAGGTAAAAATATAGTCAAGGTAGTTTTGGAAAATTACGGATATCGCGTTCTGGATTTAGGCAAAAACGCGGAAATCGACGCGGTGGCAGACGCTGTGGTTAAAAACGATATAAAACTTTTGGGTTTAAGCGCGCTTATGACGACGACTGTCGTAAATATGGAAAAGACTATCAAGGCGGTAAGGGCGGCCGCTCCGGATTGTAAAATTATGGTGGGCGGCGCGGTTCTGACGCAGGCTTACGCTCAAAAAATCGGAGCGGACTATTACGCCAAGGACGCAAACGCTTCCGTGCGCATAGCAAAGGAAGTATTTGCATCCTTTGACAACGCATAATTTTTTTGGAGAATAATATTATGAAAGCAATTATGCTCGCGCTTAAAATTTTTGCGGCGGCGCTGACCGCTATAGTGCTCGTAGTCGGAGGTTACGTGCTGTACGTGGTTCTTCAGTACAGCCGTATCGAGGATTATATTTCTCTTGAGGTACAAGGAGAGGCGACCGCGGACGTATCCGATAAGGATAGCTTTAAAATTCTGACGTATAATATAGGCTTCGGCGCGTATTCGACCGACTTTTCGTTTTTTATGGACAGCGGCGCCATGAAGGACGGAAGCAAAGTTTACGGTACTGGCTCAAAGGCCGCAGACAAGACTGTCGCGGAAAGAAATACGGCGGGAGCGTTGGGCGTGGCCGCAGCTGCAGACGCGGATTTTGTTTTTCTGCAGGAAACAGATGTAAAATCCACCCGTGCGCGCGGCGTCAATCAGCTTGCGGCGGCGTCAAATTCTTTTCCTTCCTACGCATACGTTTATGCGGAAAATTTCCATTCGGCATATCTGTTCTATCCGCTTTCCGATCCTCACGGAAAGACAAACGCGGGCATCGTCACTATGTCGAGATACGGGATAGACGAGTCCGTGCGCCGTTCTTTTCCGGTCGATAACGGTTTTCCGACTAAATTTTTTGACCTGGACAGATGTTTTTCGGTGTCGCGCATAAATCTTTCCGGCAGCAGAGCGGGCAGACAGCTGGTGCTGATAAACGTTCATCTTTCCGCTTACGACAAGGGCGGGACTATCCGTGCAAAGCAGCTTGCCATGCTCAACAAGGTCCTTGAAGCGGAACGCGCCGTCGGCAATTACGTCGTGGCCGGCGGGGATTTTAATCACGATATAGCTTATTCTGCGGCGGCAGCTTTGGGAAAGGACAGCTTGACTCTGTTTGACAGCGAGCAAACGGTGCCCGAATGGGTATATCGTATTACCGACGAGGATATTGCAGACGGTTATTCGTTTGCCGCTGCGGTAAATGCGCCTACCTGCCGCAGCACGGATATGCCGTATGTTCAGGGAGTCAATTATACGGTGGTCATAGACGGCTTTATCGTTTCCAACAATATACGCGTCGACGGTACGGAAAATATCGATACGGGATTTCAGTATTCCGACCATAATCCGGCCGTTTTGAATTTTACGCTTTTATAATCGTTATTCGCTTTGCATAAAGCGTAAAATATAGTATAATTTTTCAGGTGAGAGCGATGAAAAAACGTTTTGTAATGATTTTGGCGCTATTGGTTGCGTATGTTGCGGTTTTTGCCGCGGCAGGCTGTACGGACGCAGACAAAAACGCGGAGGTTTCTTTTTCAGAAAACTATTTCGTTACCTACTCTGACCGCAGCGGCCGTATCCTGATAGCAGCGCGTTACGGAGACGAATTTTACGTCAAGCGTTCAGAAGCGATTCCCAATACTTATACCGAAAAGGCCTATTATCCGGTTGACGGCGGCTGGCAGGTGTATATCAAAAACGGAGAAAGGTGGAATTCATACGGTACGGAGGACAGCCTTGACGACGCTTTGGCGGATATTCTGGGGCCTGTCGTCGAGGGTATGAAAAATATAAATTCGGGCTCTGCAGAAAAGACCGGCAAAACCAGCGCGGAGTTGGCTTCGGGTAATTTTAAGGGCAAAAATGCTTCCGAATATCTTGAAAAGTCAACGGGCAACACCTATTGGGTGCTGGACGCTTACGGTATCATTTATCTTACTTATTCGGAAAGCGACAGTTTTACTCTTGCCGAATATTATCCGTCGCTTGATGAGCAGACTTTCCGCGCATATTGTATTCCCGACAGAGAAGAACTTATCGGCAATTAAAAATATTTTTATATATTACGGAGGATATATGTTAAAATTCAGCATCGATAACGGCAAGGGCGGCAATTTTGCCAAGGATCCCGCGGTAGTCAGATTTAACGGAAAATATTATCTATATTTTTCGGCCATCAAGGACGGAAAGCTTGCGGTGGGTATCGCCGTGGGCGATACGCTTGATAATTTCGTTTTCAAGGATTATCTGGTGCCGGAAACTCCGGCGGAGACTAAGGAGGTGGGCGCGCCCGCTGCGATTGTTATAGGCGGCAAAGTTCATCTTTATTATCAGTCTTACGGCAACTGGGAAACGGACGCAATAATGCATGCCGTGTCGGAAGACGGCGTCAATTTTATCAGGGATGAAAACAATCCCGTGTTTGCTCCTCACGGCGACTGGACGGTTGGACGCGCTATAGACGCCGACGTGGAAATTATGAACGGAAAGCTGTTTTTGTACGTAGCCACCCGGGATAAGACCATGAAAATCCAGAAAATAGCGGTTGCCGTATCGGACAATGCGGAAAATCCGAAATTCGTTCAGGCTTACGACGGCGCTGTAATGGAGCCGGAGCTTCCCTTCGAGGGCGAGTGCATAGAAGCGCCTGCGGTAATAAACGAAAACGGCAGAATGTATATGTTTTACGCTGCGGCTTATAACTGTTCTCCCCAGACTGTGGGCGTTGCCGTGTCGGACGACGGTATAAAGTTTACGCGTCTTTTCGACAAGCCCTTTTTGGAGAACGGCAAGCCGGGCGAGTGGAACTGCGACGATACCGGTCATCCTTACGTATTCCGCGACGACGACGGACAGGTTTATCTGTTCCATCAGGGCACATGCGATAAAGGCAAAAATTGGTATTTAAGCTACCGTAAGGTTAAATTTGAAAACGGTATGCCCTTGCTTGAGGACTGACGCGCAGTGAGCCGCGCGTTTATTGCGTCGTCCGCAGACGACGGGGGAATTTACTGCTTCGACCTTAACGGGGAAAAGCTTGTTTTTACCGAGAAGATACCTATTTCACGTCCCATGTATCTTGCCGCGGAAGGAGAGAGGCTCTATGCGGTATGCGCAGGCGAGAGCGGTAGCGGCGGCAGTCTGGTTTCGTTTAAGCTTAAGGACGGCCGGATAGAAGACGTTGATTTTTCGGTTTCGTCGTTGGGCGTCGAGCCGTGTCACCTGTGCGCGGACCGCGGAGAAATCTACGTTGTAAATTACGGTTCGGGAAATGCTGTAAAATTTCCGGAGGGTAAAATCGTTTCGCATCGGGGCAGCGGAGTCAATCCCGTCCGTCAGGATGCGGCGCATACGCACATGGCTTGTTTTTCGCCGCGCCGCAACAGAGTTTTCGTGACGGATTTAGGCCTGGATAAAATATTTGTTTACGACCGCGGTCTTAACTATGTTTCGGCGGTTAGCTTGCCGGCGGGCTGCGGGCCCAGGCATATTGCGCTGTCGCCGGACGGCAGATATGCGTATTGCGTTAACGAGCTTATTCCGTCGGTTTGCGTTTTAAGTTATGCGCAGGGAGCTTTGGAGTATCTTGATACGGTCGAATACCCTGTTGAAATCGGCTTTGACAATACCGCCGCGGCGCTGCGTATTAACGCGGACGGCAGCAGGCTTTACGTGTCGGTGCGCGGAGAAAACACCGTTGCGGCGTTCGGCGCGGAGGGAGCAAAGGTTGCGTTTTTATCAAAGACCTCGTGCGGCGGCGATTCTCCTCGGGATATAAATATTACTCCGTGCGGAAAATATCTTATCAGCTGTAATGAAAAATCCGACAGCGTTGCCGTTTTTTCGCTTAAGGATGACGGACTTAAACAAATTTATTCCCTGGACGGTATTCCGCACCCATTGGCCGTGCTGTTTTATTGAAGTATTATCTGAAAATATCGTTTGTTGCAGCATTAAAAATTAAAAACAAAATATTTTTACGTCCGGCGTTGTTGTTTTCGGTAATTACGGCGCCGGATTTTTTGTCGCATTCGTTTGACATTTCTATAATATAATTATATAATACAACAAATGTAAACGTTTACATTTATGTTTTTAAGGAGTTTTTATGGGAAAAAGCACATTGAGCGGCAGAATTAAACCCAGGCTTAACGCCGGCTGTCTTACTATAGCGGAAAGAAAAAAACGGGACGGTATGCCTGTTAAAATCGTATGCTTCGGAGAAGGTAATTTCATACGGGCTTTCGTAGGATATATGGTCGAGCGCATGAACAGATTTCGCGGCTTTAACGGTGCTTTCGTTACGGTTCAGGGGTTAGAAAAAGGCCGCGCGGATGAGATCAACGCCGCGGACGGATTATATGAAATTATGATGCGTGGCGGTACATGCTCAAAGCCCCTTGAAAAACTTATGCTGGTAAAATCGCTGAAAGGTTGCGTCGATCCCTATAAAAATTACGGCGAGCTTCTTTCCCTTGCCGGCGGCCGGGAGCTTAAGGCTGTTTTTTCAAATACTACGGAATTCGGCATAGCGTATTCAAGGGAGGATTTCGGAGCGGTTCATCGTAATTTTCCCAATAAATTGACGCGGTTTCTGTTCGAGCGTTTCAGTGTTTTCAGCGGCAGCGAGGACAGCACTTTGGACGTTATTCCGCTGGAGCTCATAGAAAACAACGGTAAAAAGCTTAAGGAAACGGTGCTCAGGGTTGCCCGAGAATGGAATCTTAGCGGAAGTTTTATCAAGTGGCTGGAAAGTTGCCGTTTTTACGACACGCTTGTTGACAGAATCGTATCCGGTTATGTCCCGGAAGCGGATTTATGCGGCGAAACGCGCTTTGACGACAGGCTTCTCGATGTTTGCGAGCCGTTTTTCCTGTTTGTTCTGGAGGGCGATGAGGGAATCGGGCAAAGGCTTCCTTTTGTATCGTTCGGCAGGGAAGTAATCGCAAACGGTAATTTAAAATTTTACCGCGACCGCAAGGTGCGTATTCTGAACGGAGCGCATACGGCGTTATTCGCGCTTTGTCTCTTGGACGGCGCGGAAACCGTTGAGCAGGCGGTGTGCGACGAGGTTTATAATAAGTTTTTACGCGCCGCGTTGTTTAAAGAGATAATTCCGGCTTTCGGCGCCGCCGGCGCCGAAAATTATGCCGAAGAGGTTATAAAGCGTTTTTACAATCCTTTTCTCAATCATCGTTTCGAGTCTATAGCGCTCAATTCGGTGTCTAAATTCGTTGTTCGCGTGTTGGTGTCTGTCAAAGATTACGTCGAAAGGTTTTCCTCCGCGCCTCCGCTGTTAAGCATGTCCTTGGCGGCTATGATTGTATTTTACGAGCGCGGCAGTCGGGTGTCGGACAGTCCTGATGTTATAAACGCGTTTGCTGCGGCGTTTTGCAAGGTTGATACGTGGCAAAAAATCAACGCGGTTCTCTCATTAAGCGAACTGTGGGGACAGGATTTAAATCGGATGCCGGGTCTCGGCAGGCTGACTCTTGAGGCATACGAGCTTATCGTGTCCATAGGCGCGCGCAAGGCGGCGGAGGAGTTTACGGAAAGATATTATGGATGATTTTATTATACTCAACGGCAACGACAACGTTGCGGTCGCGCTTAGGCCGATGAGGGCGGGGCGGACAGCGGCAGGATTATCTATTAAGGACGACGTTCCGCAGTATCATAAATTCGCTTTAAGCGATATACCTTGCGGCGGAGGAGTAATAAAGTACGGTCATTGTATAGGTACGGCCTCACGGAATATATACCGCGGCGAATGGGTGCATACGTTTAATTTGGTAAGCGCTGTAAGCAAAGCGGGCAATCAAGTCTGCGTCGATTTGTTTAAGCCGGAATTTGCGGAAAGCTTCGATGATGATATTGCGTTTACGGGTTATGTCCGGGGCGACGGGCGCGTCGGCATACGCAACGAAATATGGATAATACCTACGGTCGGCTGCGTCAACGAGCTTTGTCGGCGGCTTGCGGGACGTTTTTCCGGGCGTCAAGTATATGCTTTTACTCACGATGCAGGCTGCTCTCAATGCGGCCGCGACGAAAATAATACTGTCTCTTATACACATCTCCGAGCCCACGAGACGGAGCTACATCTCGT
>USBU01000031.1 GCA_900553005.1 uncultured Eubacteriales bacterium
CGAGATGTAGCTCCGTCTCGTGGGCTCGGAGATGTGTATAAGAGACAGTTGCAAATCTTGCCAACGGTCTTGCTCTCAGCGCGGTATGGATTCCCGAGGAGTATTCGATTGAGTATTACGACGAGGACGGCGTTACGTTTTTAGGCTCGGATACCTATACGACGGAGGCCATGGCTCCGCTGCTTCAGACGTGGGAAAAGACAGGCTTTCGATTTGTAGGCTGGCAGCTTGCTGATTTTGAATCAGGCGATCCCGTTAACGCGTCGATGTACGAAATCGGCAGAAGTTATACCGTCGTGCAGCAGGGCAGCGTCGGTACGTTCAGATTCAAGGCTGTGTACGAGCCTATTCCGTACACTCTTTATTTTAACGCGGGCGAGGGCGGCGTAATCGACAATGCGGCCGAGCTTGGGCTTACTCTGGATACAAACGGACTTTACAGCATTACTCTTAATTACGGCGATACTCTGTTTAAAGACGGGCTTAACGAGGGCTTGCGCGCGTTGGTAGCGCGTACCACGCAGGAGGGCAGAAGCTTTGACGGCTGGTTCTATAACGTAAATTTCGCAGACAATACCCGTGTAAATCTAGACGGCTCGTCGGACAACGGCACGCCATTTTCGATGCCGGCGCGCGATTATACGCTTTACGCAAAATATAAAACGGATAGCTATACCGTCACTCTAGATCTGTCGTCGGGCTTTAATGCCGAATCGGAAACGGGCGGCCGCAGCTTTAAGGTGCAAAGCGGACTTGTTCAGGCATATTTCGGCGGCAGATTTGCGGAAATCGGCGAGGGAATATGGGAAATCAGCGACGTGTCTCACGGTACGGATTTGACTGCTGATCTCAACTTCTTTGTTAACGAGTGCCTGATCGTGACAAGCGGCGACGGATATCATTTCGACGCCTGGAGTCAGGAAGGCGGCAATTCCGCGATTTACCGCGTGACTTCGGATATGCGCCTTACCGCCGTTTATTCGGTGGATAAAATAACGGTTAATTTCGTCGGGTACGATAATAATACGCTTAAATCCTATAATATAGATATGGGCACGCGCCTCAAAGAAGAGCTCAGAGCGGAGATTTCCGCTCTGCTGAAGGCCGATCAGTCTGCGGCTGTCGGTTACGATTTTCTGCGCTGGGAATATGCGGACGGCACGGAGTACAGAAACGACGGTACGGACGCCGTATTCGCACGCTCCGTAACGATTTACGCGGTTTATTCGCCGCGCGTTCTTACCGTGACCTTTTACGTTGTCAAGCCGGACGGCTCCATGAAAGTCGTGGACGAAGTGGGCGAAGGCTGGACTACGGTTTATCGCTACGACACGCGTTTCGGCAGTTTTCCGGAGCTCGACGCGTTGACGGCAAATTTCGATAAGTCGGATTATCTCGGATTTGAAATTGACAGCTGGTACGCCGACAGCCGGCTTACCGAGCGTGTTACCACTCAGACAGTTGCGCGCGGCGAAAATTTCAGCGTTTCGCTGTATGCCAAGCTGGGCTATAAGCAGTATTCCGTGACTTTTCTTGCCGGCGGCGGCTCTTTCCAGTTAAACAGCGGACAGTCGGCTTCAGGCTTTTACGATCACGGCGGAACGGTAACGCCGTTTCCCGCGCTTAACGCCCGTACCGGCTACGAATTTACCGGTTGGTCGATGCAAACAGCGTCCGGCGCTTCCGACGAGGAAATACGGCTTCTTCCCGAAGATAACGGCGATTATTCCAAAGCCTTCATGCGTATGGTTGCGTCTGAGGGGATTACCGGTCCGGTAACGGTTATCGCCGGCTGGAAGGTTCAAAGCTTTGAGGTCTGGTATTCGGCAGGAGAAGGCGAGTTTACGGTATCGGAAACGTCCGAAGGCGCTTTTTATGCCGATACCGATAAAACGCCTGCCTCGGATAAAGCAAAATTCTTTGTCGTTACCGTTTCATACGGCCAGACGCCCGCGCATTCTATGCGTCCGGCGCGCCTCGGCTATACTTTCAATTACTGGACTCATTCAAGCGGAATAAACGCGGTTATTTCCGCCGAGCAATACGGCAGCGGAAGTCCTATTATGCCGCAGTTTACGCTTGACGTATACACGATAACTTATATCGTTAACGGCGGCAATCCCGTAACGGCGCTGCCTTCTTACAGCTACGGAGACGATACGGCGCTGCCCGTGCCCATTAAAAGCGGGTACGAGTTCGGCGGCTGGTATAAACGTGCCGACTGCTCGGGAGAGGTTTTGACAAGCGTATCGGGAGAGGCGGGCAATCTTGTGCTTTACGCAAAGTGGATTGCGCCCGTATACGAGCTGATTCTGGAAATAACGGTGCCGGTGGCTGCCGACTCGGTCAAGGAATACGTTGAGGGCAGATTGACGGCGGAATTCGGCGGCGACGCTGACGTTAGCTTTACCGTTTCGTCTGCGGAAAACCTGCTTACCGCGGTTATATCCGCACCTTACGGCAGGGACGTTTCCGTGCTTAACGGCATTCTGCCCAATAATATTTCCGGGTGGGTGCCGGGCGGCTGGCAGTATAACGGACGGAATTATTATTTTACGACTGTTGAGGGATCGGCCCTTTATACGGCGGGCTATACGGAAGCCTCGGACGGCAGCTATACCGTAGAATATTATTTTACCGCGGATAAGCTTTACACTTCGTTGTTTAACGTTGTCGACGGAGCGCCGATACTGGAAATAAGCAGAGAAGGATATACTTTCGACGGTTGGTGGACCGCGCCTGACGGCGAGGACGGCAGCCGTTATACCGATATTATTCCGGCAGAGGGCGATGATCCCGTTGTCAGGGTATATGCGCGCTGGACTGTAAATCGTTACAATGTCGTTTTAGAGTACAATTCCGGCACGGTTTCCTTGGATGGGACCATGACCGACGGAAAAGCCGCCTTCGGCGCCGAGCTGTCTTACGGCGCCGAGGATAGTCTGTTGCCGACGCTTACGCGCACGGGTTACAGTTTTGACGGCTGGTTTACCGATGTCGGACTGCAGATGAGAGCGGATTATATGCCCGCGCGCGATATAACCCTGTACGCCGGCTGGACTCCGGTAACATATCAGATAAATTTTATGTACGGCGACACGGACGGTACGCAGGCCGATTATGTTCCGGCGGATACTTTTGAGTTTACCGCCGCTTTCGGAAGCGCGCTCAGCATACCGGACGCCGGTAAGAATTATCCGTATTATTCTTACGAGTGGGAGGTTTGGCTTGACGGCAAATCTATGCCCTTCGGCGCGGATACAATGCCCGCATTGGACGAAGATTTTTCAGGCTTTACTCAAATATCGGAGGACGGCACCGTAATGTTCGTCAACGTTTACGCCGTATATTCGGCGCGCGCGTATTCTACGGTCATGTATGACGGTCAGGGCGGAAAGCTGGGCGACTTTTCGGTAAACGTACTGTCGGCGGCGGACGATTTCATGCAGCCGGCGGCTGAGGATATACCGGTAGGTTACGGCTACGGCGGCTGGGATATCATGACTGACGGCAAGCTTTATTCTGTGGGCTGCATCAGTTACAAGGTTCTCTTTGAGGACGGCGTTTACCTGTTGAGTATGATAAACGGCGAAGGGGTTGTTTATAACGTCGATATCACGCGCATAGGAGAGTTCGTTTTCGTGCTAGGGACTGAGGCCGACGAGTATGAGATAAGCTTCGAGCCGGGAGAGGGCGGAACGACGGACGTAAAATCCAAATTTGTCACTTACGATGCGCCTTACGGTCTGCTTCCGCTGCCGGTGCGTCCCGGATATACTTTTGCCGGCTGGTCGCAGGATAAAACGGGCGGGGAATATGTCTATGAGGATTCAATCGTCAAGATAACGCAGGATACGCTGTTGTACGCCGTATGGTCGCCCAATACGTATCGGGTTATGTTTGTCGGCGGCGGCGCGGACGGCGGCTCGGTCGATGCCGTTACGTTAACCTACGATATTACGGCGGAATTGCCGGCAAACGGCTTTACGCGCTCCGGATACGCTTTTGCCGGCTGGGCAAAGTCGGAAAACGGTAAAAAGGTTTACGACGATAGGGCTGAGGTAATCAATCTGACGGCTGAAAATAACGGGACGGTGCTTCTTTACGCGTGCTGGCAGGCAGAGACGTATTCCGTCACCCTGAATACGGGAGAAAATACTGAAAAAATCACGGTAACTTACAAAGAGACATACGGTAAGCTGCCCGTACCCGAAAGGAAGGGCTATACGTTTGAAGGCTGGTTTACGGCAACAGACGGCGGAAGCATGGTAACCGAGGGAACGACGGTAAGCGATACGCAGGATCACGAGCTGTACGCGCGTTGGAAGCTGAACGAATACGGGATAACGTATGTGCTGAGCGGAGGAAGCGACGGAGAAAATCCCGCAAACTACACCGTAGAGGACGAAAAAATAATTCTTAAGTCCGCGACTAAAACGGGATATAAATTTCTGGGCTGGTACGAGGAAGAGAGCGGAGCGAAAAAAATAACGGAAATAGATACGGCAATAGCGTCGGACATAACGCTTTATGCGCGCTGGGAAGCCGAAACGTATACCGTAACGCTCAACGGAAATGGTGGTAAATTCGGTCAGGAAGCTGTAAAAGAGATAATCGTGACCTTCGGCGCTGCGCACGGCTCGCAGCTGTCCGACGAAAATGCGCCCGAGAAAACCGGATATATATTTACGGGCTGGTATCTGTCGGCCATTTCGGAAAACGATCTGGTCGATAGCGATTCGTTAGTGACGACGGCAGGCAGATATACTCTTTACGCGCATTGGCAGGCTGTTGAATATGACGTCGTATTTATTTCCGGCGGCGAGGAAATCGGGCGTCAGACCTTAACGTATGATAAGGCCGAACGGCTAAACCTCTTTTCGGCCGAGCTTGAAGGATATTCTTTTGCCGGCTGGCGCGACGAGGCGGGCGCAATGTATTCTGTAAATGCGGAGGTAATCAATCTTTCGGACGGAAAAGACGTCGCGCTGACCGCCGTGTTCAAGGCGGTGATAAGCCTTACCGGCACGGGGCTGGGGACAGCTGAGATTATATTCTGTTCGGATGACGGCGAGGCGGTGCTGCCAGAACCCGCGGTAAGGACGGGTTATACCTTTGTCGGCTGGAAAGCGGCCGGAGAAGAAGCGCCGTTAAGCGCCGGCAAGATTCCGGTTTCAAAGCTGGAAAAGCTTTTAAGCGCCGGTAAAATCGAGCTTGCGGCCGAGTGGAGAGAGCACGTATATACAGTGCGTTTCGACGCCAACGGAGGTATAGGCTCGATGCCGGATCAGGTTTTTGCGTATTCGGAGACGAAAAAATTATCCGCCATGATCGGGCTGGAATTTTCCGGATACGGGTTTTTAGGCTGGGCAACCGAGGCCGGCGGAAGCGTTGTTTATGACGACGGCGCTATGATAGACGCGCCGCTGACTGCCGAAGACGGTAAAACGATTACGCTTTACGCGGTATGGCAGGCCAGCGGGTACAGTGTTGTTTTCGACGGCAACGGCGCCGACGGAGGAGATACGGATGAACAGAATTTCGTTATGGGCGAGTCTCAGCCGCTGCGCGTCAATGCGTTTACGCGTACCGGATACAGCTTTTTAGGCTGGTCGGAGGACAGGAAAGCGTCTTCGGCCGAGTATGCTAACGGAGCCGGCTTTATAATGACGTCGGCCGTACCCGGCGGAAAGGTCATTCTTTATGCTGTTTGGAAGGCAAACGAATATACGGTTTATTTCAACGGCAACGGCGGAACGGAAAGCGCGCCAGGTCAACCGGCGACGTTCGGCAGCGAGTTTAAGGCTGCGGCTTCGGCGCAAAGGACAGGATATGTTTTCGCCGGCTGGTGGACGGAGCGCGAGGGCGGCAGGCAGCTTTATATATACGACATAGCGTCGGATATTACGCTTTATGCGCATTGGATCGCGGAAAGATATATTGTATCTTTTGAAACGGGCTGCGATATAGAAGATCCCAAGCCGATAGAAGTCGTTTACGGCAAAAAATACGGAAGTCTGCCGTCTGTTACAAGACCGGGATACATATTCAACGGCTGGAGGACGGCGCAATCGGGAGGAGTTCTTATTTCGGAAGATACCGTTGCGTCCGGGCTCTCTTTGCCTGAAATGACGGAGAATGCCGGTACTCTTTATGCAAGCTGGACGGCTGAGGATTATTCGGTAAGCTTTGACAGCCTGGGCGGAAACTATGTAGGCGATATTACGGTAACTTACAAAGAGACATACGGTAAGCTGCCCGTACCCGAAAGGAAGGGCTATACGTTTGAAGGCTGGTTTACGGCAACAGACGGCGGAAGCATGGTAACCGAGGGAACGACGGTAAGCGATACGCAGGATCACGAGCTGTACGCGCGTTGGAAGCTGAACGAATACGGGATAACGTATGTGCTGAGCGGAGGAAGCGACGGAGAAAATCCCGCAAACTACACCGTAGAGGACGAAAAAATAATTCTTAAGTCCGCGACTAAAACGGGATATAAATTTCTGGGCTGGTACGAGGAAGAGAGCGGAGCGAAAAAAATAACGGAAATAGATACGGCAATAGCGTCGGACATAACGCTTTATGCGCGCTGGGAAGCCGAAACGTATACCGTAACTTTTATTGCCAACGGCGGAAGCGACGTAGGGGTGCAAACGGTCGTTTTTGGAGGACTTGCCGCCTTTGCAAAGACCGAACGTGAAAACTATACGTTTGTCGGTTGGTATGTTGACGAAAATATGTCTGAAGAATATGATTTTGCTCAGCCCGTTGACGGAAACCGTACCTTATACGCCAAATGGCGTCTTACCGCAATAACGACGGTATCGCAAAGCGGGATAAGGATCAGCGTTAGCTCCGACGAGGGATTCGACGACGGTTTACGCATAATTTTTGAGGAGGCCGGTTCTGAACAGACGGAGCAGGCGGCCGGAGCGCTGGCCGAAAACGTAACCGTCGGCAGGCTGTATAACATCAGGCTTATCGATGCCTCCGGCAGCGACGTTGTTTTTCAAGGTCCTTTGTCCGTGCGCATTTCGCTTGACGGTATGGGTGCGGCGGCGGGCAGATACGGCGTGTTTTATATTCCGGACGATTATAATGCGGACGGCGCTAAGGAAATTACCTCAACCGTCGTTAACGGAGAGATTCTCTTTTACGCAGAGCATTTCAGTTTTTACGCCATTGTCGATATTTTACCTGTAAGCGCGTTTGCCTGGTGGTGGATCCTTGTCGCGGTCGGCGTGTGCGCTGCGATAGCGGTTGTTATCGCGTTAATTATAAGGTCGCGCCGGACCTATGAGCTCAGCTATGTTAACGGCGGAATCATGACTCAGAAAAAGCTGGAGAGCGCTCTTGTGGAGCTGCCCTCGCCGGAGAGCGACGACAGAATTTTTGAGGGCTGGTATTACGACGATAAGTTTACCGACAGAGCGTTTATAACCGCTATGCCTAAGCAAAACGTTATACTGTTCGCCAAGTGGAGGGCAATGACGGAAGAGGAAAAGCGCGCCAAAGCGGAAAGCACGGTCCGTGCGGAAATCGTTTCTACCTGATAACGGAAAAGCGGTTTTGAAAAAAGCCGAGCTCTGAATTTACAAGAGCGCGGCTTTTTTTTGATCGTCAAAACTCAGCAACGCTCGCCTGTGTGAAAGCGTTGTTTCCGTAAAAAATAAGGCAAAGGCGGGAGGAAAATTATCAAAGCGTCATAAAACGCTTGCGCGCCGTCGTAAGACGGAGTATAATTTTTGATATCGCGCGCTTCGCTTTATTCGTCGGCGCGCAGTTTGCATCGGTAAAGGAGATTCGTAAAATGAAAGTCATATTGGTAAACGGAAGCTCTCATGCAAACGGTACGACCATGCGCGCTATTGCGGAAATGGAAAAGACGTTTGCCTCCGGCGGAATCGAAACGCAGGTTATTCAGCTCGGCGGCAGCCCGGTGCGCGACTGCATACAGTGCAATTTCTGCCGTAAAACCGGCGAGTGCGTTTTTAAGGACGACGGCGTAAACGATTTCGTTCGGGCGGCATCCTCGGCGGACGGATTCGTTTTTGCGACTCCGGTGTATTACGCTCATGCAAGCGGCCGCCTTCTTTCGTTTCTTGACCGAGCCTTTTACAGTTCGGCCGGATATAAGGAATTTAAATTCAAGCCCGGCGCCGCCGTTGCCGTTTTAAGGCGTGCCGGGGCGACCGCGGCGATTGACGACATAACCAAATATTTCGGGATTGCCCAGATGCCCGTGCCCGGCTCGACGTATTGGAATACCGTTTACGGTATCGACGCCGAAGAGGCGGAAGTCGATGCGGAAGGGCTGGAGACGCTTCGCAATCTGGCAAGCAATATGATTTGGATGATGCGTTGCTTTAAGGCGGGGCGCGACGCTGGTGTCGAGCTTCCTAAAACCGAAAAAACCGCCGTGACCGGATTTATAAGACGATAAACGGTCTCAGTGCGTTCATGCTCTTGCAGAAACCGTCGATTTGCCGCCGTAGCTTGATTAAAAACCGCCGCCGTGGCCGAAAGAAATCGGCGCTTTGAATCGGGCCGACGCAAACGCGCAATATATTTTATCGGAATTTATCTGAAATCACTGTGGAGGGACGGCTTATGAATACGCCCAGATTGGAAACCGAACGACTGATCTTGAGAAAATTTACGGAAAACGATATCGAGGCTTTTTTCCTTATTTTGAAAGATGAGGAGGTCAATAAATTTCTGCCGTGGTATCCTTTGAAAAGTCTTGAAGAAACGCGGAAATTTTACGATGAAAGGTATGCGGCAAAATATGCGCTTCCGCAGGCTTACGCGTATGCTATTTGTCTTAAAAGCGATAATTTTCCTATAGGCTATATCAAAGTGGATATGGAAGATCATCACGATCTGGGTTATGGGCTTCGAAAGGAGTTTTGGCGGCGCGGTATCGTTACCGAGGCGGCAAAAGCCGTTACGGAGCAGGTCAAAAAAGACGGTCTTCCCTATATCACGGCGACTCATGACAGAAACAATCCGGGAAGCGGAAGGGTTATGCAAAAGGCGGGCATGAAATATTGTTACTCGTATGAGGAGCTGTGGCAGCCTAAAAACTTTCCCGTTATTTTCAGAATGTATCAATTAAATTTTAACTGCGACAAGAATTTTGTATATAAAAAGTATTGGGATATGCACGATAATCATTTCGTTGAAGAATTGTAAAATCGGCCGCGGTGATTATGGCCTAACGTAATTAAAAATTTTTGCCGGCCACGGTCTTCAAAACCGTACCTAAACGCCTGTATTCCGTAAAAAGCTTTGCGGACCGCCGTAATTTATCTTTATCTTATGCGTATAAAACAAATCCGGACCGATCTTGTCTCGGTCCGGACTATATTGGTGTGGAGCGGAAGACGGGACTCGAACCCGCAACGTCCAGCTTGGGAAGCTGACGCTCTACCATTGAGCCACTTCCGCAGATCCGATAAAATTATATCACGGTTATTTTGAAAAGTCAATTAAGTAAAAGCCTGTCTCTTATACACATCTCCGAGCCCACGAGACGGAGCTACA
>USBU01000032.1 GCA_900553005.1 uncultured Eubacteriales bacterium
CCATGCCTGACGATCCCGACGCGGGCGCAGGCTACATATTCGAAGGCTGGTTCTTGGACAACGGCGTTTGGCATATTCCCTTCTCATCTGATTCCGAAATAACGGAGGACACCGAAGTGTACGCTAAAATTTCCAGAATCCGTTATAGCGTCGAATTCATGGTTGACGGCAGCTTATACCAGACCGTAACCACGGACGAAGACGGAAACATTACCATGCCTGACGATCCCGACGCGGGCGCAGGCTACATATTCGAAGGCTGGTTCTTAGACAACGGCGTTTGGCATATTCCCTTCTCATCTGATTCTGAAATAACGGAGGACACCGAAGTGTACGCTAAATTGTATAAGCACATTCTTAATCCTGCAAACGGCGGAACCATAGAAACTCTTGCAATCGGCTCGCAAGTGTGGAATACAAACGATTATACTTTTAGCAGTTTACCACAGGCATTTATAAACAAACCTTACATTCTTTGGACGATAAACGGTCCAAATAAAGCAACCGCCATAAGAAACGGCTGGGTATATGTAATAACCGGCGAAGCTTTGACCTTTGGCACCGAAGCTTCTCAAATGGAGCGTTTGGACGGATATAATTTTACCCTGCTGGACACTCAGTTCTGGAATCTTTGGACGGCCGCTCTTAAAAACAATTTCATTTATGAAAAATACGTCGAACCAGGCGAAGTCTTTGAGCTGGGAAGATGGTCAGTTGTAATAATGTCCGATACTAAATTAGACCTGCGCGAAGGCGAACCCTTGCCTGCCGACAGCGAACTGGCGGTATTAAAGCCGTCCGGAAGCGACAGCGTAGTTAATATGACTCTTTCCGCAAAGGTATTCAGCGACCGTACATATACGTTTTACGATATGCCGTACTGGCTGGCAGGAAAAAACTATATACAAAACAGTTATTCAGCAAAAAACCATTCAGCAACCGTGACAAAAAGCGGATACGTTTATATGTTTACAAGTAAAGCCGGCAATATAAGCCTATCCAACAGTCTTATCGCTGAAGGCTGGACTGACGTAACAGATACTATCCCGTCGGATCTGAATATATTTGGCGACAGCAGTCAGAACGGAGCTTTCTTAAACGGCACATACCAGGGATTTGCTCTTTTGAAAAAACAATTCGACGCTGGCGAAACAATCGCCTGGGGACAATGGGGAATTCCGGTATTTTCGGGCGAAATTACGATTGCGGAAGATATTGCGAAGCTTGTTGCCGTAAACGACTCGTCGTATCCTGCAAAAGTACAGGACGGAATGAGACTATTCAGCGACAGAACCTATTATGCAATGAACGGAATTCCCGAAGGACTTGAAGGTTTGACGTATTTTATGGACGGAATAGAAGCCGGCGCAACCGTCAAAGCCGTATCGACCGGAACGGCATACCTGATGATCCCCAGCGGAACTACCGCATACAAGGAATTGGAAACCGAGGTTGCCGCCGCGGGCTGGAAGCTTGTTCCCTGCAAACCATTCAGACTGGCCGTTGGTTTGCTTTTCGGAAACAGATTATACTATAAGCAAGTCGCCGTCAATGAAGAAATACATTTCGGCAAATATAACTTAATATTCGGCGCGCCGCTCGATAACGAATCCGACTATTACGTTATGCCTTCGATTACGACGCCCGCAGAGCTTATACTGAATCCCCAAGGAGATATTTACGATACAAATAAACAGAACTGGCTCGGCTGCCCTACCGTCGAAAAGACCGCTGAAGGCAGAGTGTGGTCCGGATGGTTCACCGGCGGAGGGCGCGAGCTTGGAACCGGCAATTACGCGATAATAGGCTATAGCGACGACGACTGCACTACGTGGAAAAAAGCGGTAGCTGTCGTGCATCCGGATACTGCGGTACAGGTGACAAAGCCAGAATTATGGACCGCTCCCAACGGAGATCTATGGTTGTTTTGGGTTCAGCATACGGGCACCGGAAATTTTGACGGGCGCATGGGAAATTGGGTTTCCGTCTGCAACAACCCGGACGACGATAACCCGACGTGGTCCGCACCGCGCCGTTTATCCGACGGATATATGCGTAGCAAACCGATAATTGTAAATGCGGACGGTACGGAAACCTGGATGTATGCGGCGTTCGATTGGATGCAGCCGCACTATACGAGAGTGTATGCCTCTACTGACGGCGGAGAAAATTGGATGCTTCGCGGAAAGGCGGAATGCCTTGATTTTTCGTCAGGTAAAAACAATCTTGACGATCCCGTACTCGTACAAAAACCCGACGGAACGCTGTGGCTGTTAATGCGACCAAGCGAATCCGTAAACGTGTATGAAAGCTTCTCGACGGACGGAGGCTACACGTGGACTCACGCGCGTAAATCAAACATCGAAGGACCTCAGTCACGCCTTACCGTAGATTTACTGAACGACGGATCTATGCTTATGGTATTCCATGATGGCACTTCGCGAGCCCGTCTGACGGCTTTCCTGTCCTTAGACGGAGGCGAAACATGGAAATACAAGCTGCTGCTTGACGAACGCGGCGGCGTTTCCTATCCCGATACGATAATAACGTCCGACGGTACAATTTATGTTATTTACGACCGTAACCGCACGACGGACAGAGAAATTTATATAACTGCTTTCACCGTTGAAGATATAATCGCAGGCGACTACGTTACCGGCAACGCGCGGCAGCAAATACTTGTCGATAAAACCATCCCCGAATAATAAAAACGCGCTGTTCCTTCAATGAACAGCGCGTTTTTATCCACTTGTACGTCCTTTAAAAGTTAACCGCCGCCTAATTCTTTAACGGTTATTCGCTTTAAGCAGGTTTAAAACCTCCTGAGCGTTGATATCGGGCTTTACCTTAGTCATAACGTCCTCTATAAAACCGTTTTCGTCAATTATGAACGTAGTGCGCGCAACTCCCATGCTTACCTTACCGTACAGCTTTTTCTCCTGCCAGACACCGTAATCCTTTATTGCGGTAAGTTCAGAATCGGACAGTAATATAAAACTCAGCTTATGCTTTTCCGCAAAATTACGGTGCGAGCTTGCGCCGTCCTTACTGATACCGACAATCACCGCATTATGAGCTTCGATTTCGCCTTTATTCTCCTGAAACGCGCAGGCTTGCCTTGTGCAACCCGGCGTATTATCCTTTGGATAAAAATACAAAACTACCTTTTTCCCTAAAAAATCCGACAGCGAAACTACATTCCCCTCTTTATCCGGCAGCGAGAACTCCGGAGCCTTAATTCCTGTTTCAAGCATAATATTCTCCTTATATGCGCATAGCAGTATTTTTTATCATTTAATCTTTCCGAACGAAATAACTTATTTGTAATTATTCAACATCGGCAGACCATAATGTAAAGCTGTAAATCATTTTATTCAGCGACGCGGATTTAAATTATACATATCTGATTATTTATTGTCAGACAAAAGACAAAGTTCGTCACGGACATGGTTAAAGACATATGTTACAAAATACTCCGCCTTAACCATATCCAAATGCTTTAAGCGAATTTAGGCTGCATATTCTAAAACATTATTACTTATTTTCTTCCCGCATTTTTATTGCGTTAAGTTCGGCAATACGTTCGGTAAAACTTAATTTGTCCGTCCGCCTTTTTAAATTTTCGGTAAAGCGTTGGGTTATAAAAATATAAATACAGAAAATAGGAACCGCTCCGAGATTGGTTTCCAGCAAGGAGTTTACAACAATGGTATTAAGCTTTTGCTCCCAACCGAATCCGTCGCTGCGTATTCCGCCGATAAGCAATGAAAACTCCCAGCAAAATTGAACCGCTATTCCTATTAACAGCAATCGCAATAACGGCAGCCGCTTACTCTTTTCCTTTTGCGCCAGATTATAAATTATTGCACCGGTATAACCCAACAGTAAAATCAGCGCCATATATCCGTGATAACTGCCGGTTTCGCGCCAAATCGTTATGACAGGCATTCCGCCGCCGAACGATTGCGCCAGCATAGGTGCGGCTATCCACCAAATGAGAATAAACAGCGTAAACTCTACAGTCCGTTTGTCCTTTGCGATCCACGTCCATATCAACACGAAATTAGTTATCCCGTAGCTCATCGACATCCATAAAAGCACCCAAAACATATCGCCGCCCTCGATATGACGTGAATGTGTGGCAAGATGAAAAATACCGTAATCTACAACCATATATAAAATTCCGCCGAATAAACCGAAAATTACAGTCATATAACGCTTTTTTATAATCAATAAAGTTAAAAGCGCGATAAGAAATATAATATCCAAATATATGTAAATCTGCGAAAAAACTCGCCTTGCTATAACTTGACTTGCAAGTAAATTCATACTCTTCTCCGTTTCAGCTTTCGTTAATATGTTTATATTATAGCATATCGCAATACATAAATCAACCGCATAAGTTGAAGCCAAAATAAATTTAAGCATACTGATTTTCAACAGACTTCCCAAAATCTTCGTACAAAAAAACGAGGCCTATTTAACTAATAAATAAGCCCGTTTGCACGTTATTAAATTTTCAGATAATACCTGTTCCTGGGCAATAAAAAGGGTAAAGCGTTTATCATTTCAGAAAAAAGTTAATAAATCTAAATTATCTCACCATTAACTGTTAAAATCCCTTTTTTCTGCATTTTACAAGGTTTCAGCGCAAAAAAAGACCTCGCAGAGAAAATCTCTATAAGGTCAATTTTGTAATTATGTTTGCCTTTTGCGCTATAGAGCGATTTGCCCTTTCACACTGCCACTTAGTCTCCCTCGGATTGCGAATATCCGCCTGTACAAAAGTAAGATTACACACGGGACAGCAAACGAAATATCCGTCATCGGTTTCAACGATTTTCTTTTTATCTTCTCCATTTGCCGCCATAATATCCTCCTATATTACCGTCCTAAACGGTAAAAAATAATCTGTTCCGTCAAGAGCGTTTAACCGCCTGCATTCTACGCCGTAAACGTCTGCAATCAATTTTTCGTCAACCGTTTCTTTTGAAAGTCCGCTTGTGACAATCGCGCCATCGTGCATAACGATAATATCATCGCTGTATCTTAATGCTTGGTTCACGTCGTGTAAGACCATAATTACGGTTATGCCGCGTTCCGCATTTATTCTTTTCACGATTTCGAGAACTTCGATTTGATAATACATATCAAGATAACTTGTAGGCTCGTCGAGAAAAAGTATTTCGGGCTGTTGACATAAAGCCATAGCGATATAAACTCTTTGCCGTTCGCCGCCCGACATATTGCACAGTCTTTTTTCTCTCATATCGTATAGTCCCGTTTCGGTTAAAGATTCCGCAATTATTTTATCATCTTCCGCACTCAAACTGCCGAAGCCGCTTTTATGCGGCGTTCTGCCGTAAGACACAAATTCTTCCACCGTTAAATCCCTGTTCCCGTCGTTAATTTGAAAAACAGACGCTACCTTTTTTGCAAATGCTTTGCCTTTTAATGTTCCGATTTCCTGTCCGTCGATTAAAATACTGCCGCCGAACGGTTTATTGAGTTTTGTAAGTAAACCGAGTAGCGTGCTTTTTCCGCAACCGTTCGGACCGATAATTGATGTAATTTTCCCCTTTCTGATATTCGCCGACAAATCGGCAATCAAAATATTCTTTTTATCATACCCGAATCTTATATTATTGATGTCCATTTGCAAAACTCCTCTTTAATAAGATTAGGAATACCACACCGCCTATCACGGTCGTTATAATACCTACGGGCATAGAGAACGGTTGATTTATTAAACAACGTCCGAGAAAATCGGCTGTAAGCACTATAAGCGCTCCGATAATTGCAGATAACGGTATCAAGTGTTTATGATTGCTTCCGAGTAATTTCCGCGCCATAAGCGGCGCAAGCAAACCGACAAACGCCGTTATACCCAAATATTTTGTCGCCACCGAACACAGTAAAACGGCAACCGCAATCAATATAAATTTCATTCTCGTTACGTTCATACCGAGATTGCTTGCGATTTTATCGCCGAGAGCAAGCACATTACACTTCGGTATCAATATAACGGCAAGCAACAGTCCCACTCCCGTTAAAATTGCCGTAGTCAGTATTTCTTCTTCCGCAGGAATGCCCAAACTACCCGTCAGAGCCATCAATTTTGCGGAAGCATTTATGCCGCTCATCAAACACAATGTCAAAATAATTATCAATAAAAGCACATTGACAGCCGCGCCCACCAAAATAATCCGATTCGACTTTAAGCCGTGATTCCACGCAACGAATATGACGCCGCAGAAAACAAGCAGACCGAATAAGGCGGCTATTATCGGCGTAAACAGCAACCCGATTCCCGTCATAAACATACCGCAGACCAAATGGGCAAGATATGTCGCGGACGATACGCCTATGACGCTTGCATCGGCAAGTTCGTTCCTTGTCGCCGACTGCAACAGCACCCCTGCAATGGCAAGACAAGCTCCCGTAAGTAAGGCGATGATAGTTCTCGGCGCGCGGACGTCAAGCAACATATTGACTACTATATTTTGCCCGTCAAATATTCCTGCGAACATCTCTCCGAACCCGACTTTTGCCGATGAATTTCCTATCCACACCGATAGAAATGCCATAAACAAAATCGCCAAAGCGAACGCCGCATAAACTATTGCTGTTTTTAATATTCTCGCCGATTTTTTGTTCATATATCAGCCTCGATCTTCCCGTCGAAAATATCAAGTATATACTGCATAGAATCAACGTAATCAAATCCGCAAATCACATTGACCACATCGCTCGGCAGATAATACACTTTGCCGTTCGATACGGCGTTCATAAAACTATACGGCGCATTCTCCCAAATTCCGTCGTACATCGCCCAAACTTTTTCTGGTGTTCCGTGAGCGATACACAAAATATATTCGGGATTAGCATCTATCATCGGATCCCAATCGTTAGGTTTGAACATACCTCGTTTTTCGCTCTTATACGCTTCCACCGCTACATTGACCGCTCCCATATATGTAATAAGACTGCCACCGAACATTCCGTTTGTTTGCACCGATATACTGTCCGAAGCGCTTCCGAGCGGCGCGCCGAACAAAATCATCACGCGCGGTTTTTTCTCCATCGCCTGTATCTTATCTTTAATGGCGGTTTCTTTTGCTTCGAGTTCGGCCACAATTCTCTCTGCCGCCGCTTCCTTTTCAAAATAAGCGCCGAGTTCCTTTATACTGTTTTTGAGTCCCGAAATGCTATTATAATCCAAAAGCATAGGCTCTACGCCAACGCCCTGCAAACTCGATTTAATATTGCCGAACGCTTCTTCCGTTGCGTCCGACATAATGAATTCGCTCGGATTTAATAAACTTATATCTTCGTATTTCGGGGACATCGCTATCCCTATTTTCGGATATTTTTTATCGTCGGCATATTTTTCGTCTACGCTTGCCCCGTCGTTCGGTACTGCTATAACGTCTACGCCGAGCCGATCGAGAATTTCAAGCGTGACCGAATCTCCTGCGATTACTCTCGTACCTTTTTCGGATTTATCCATACCTGCTCTGTTACAGCCGCAAAAAGCAACTGCAATCAATATACTTAAAAATAAGAAGATGGCTTTTTTCATTTCCTTTTCCTCACAACAAGCCAAACCGACAGTCCTGCAAGCAACAAAATAGCCGCACCCGCCACACAACCGACAATTATCCAAATATACGGCTTATCGTTTTTTGATGGATCATTATCATTGTCGGTTATGTTTGTATCGTCGGGTTTTTCATTATCCGGATCGGTCGGCGTTATATCTCCGCTTCTGCCTACGGTAACCTGCCTTTCAAAAATCGTTTTCGACGGATTTCCGGCGCTTGTCTTATAACTTTCGCTCGTTGCCGTGTAAACTATATAATAAGTCCCCGTTTTCGTCGGCGTAAACGAATTGTTCTTAATCGCTATATTTTCCTTTACGTCGCCGTTGTAATAGACGGAAGTCACGACGTTGCATTTTTCGCTTCCAAGCATTGCCGTTGCCATAGGGATTTCAATAGTTGTTCCGACGGCGCGAATTATCGTTGCGCTGTTAGCGTTTATAACGGGAACGTATAATGCCGGACGCTCTCCCGAATCGGTAATTTCGTTCGATACACAATATGCGTTATCTATATCCGCTTTTATCGTGAAATTAACATCCCTTGACATCGGACCTATATACATAGACACCGCAACTTCGCTTTTAAGTGCATTTTCGTCCATTGTTATAACGTATTCTCTGATGCTTTGCGCGCCTATATTCTGCTCTCGCACAATCAGATTGCCAAGTGCGAACTCCCCGACCGTCATTTTAAGATTAAACATATAATTCGCCGCTATCTGCGTAAAGTGCATATAATACAAACTGTTTGTCTTTTCGATTTGTATGCGGCTGTCGCAAGACGAAGCAATCATTCCTTTACCCGTATCGGACGTGCCCCCGACTACATAAGCGCACTCGTAAATTCCGTCATCATTATCTATCGGATTACTGCGCTGTTCATATACGTTGATTACTCTTGCCAAACTTTGACTACCGCGAATATAAATCTTGCCGTCTATTTCTACTGTTTCGGGCGTTGCGTAAACCGCTTCGTATCTTCCTGCCCGATCGGGCGTAAAGGACAGCGCACCGTTTAGTTCGATAACTTCGCCATTTTCGGAATTTTCAGCATAATAAATCAGCGTAAATACAGGCTCTAACGGCGTGGTCACGGTTTTGTTCGCTTCGTTTTTGTATTTATATTGAATTTTAGTCGTCGGCACGCCTATTTCTTCGCCGACAAATCCTACCGCGTCCGAATTCGCCCAAGCGGCGCGGTTTGAAAATTGCAGACCTGCATATACGGTATAAACAAGTTCCGTCGTTTTCCCATTAGCCTCCGCAGAAAACGTAACCTTATACATCGCAACCTTATTCTCGTCGCCACTATTTGCATCGCCTACCGTTAAAACCCGATTTTCGGATAATTCGTATTCTTCCCAACCGTCTGCGGCAAGATATGTAACCGTAGTCTTAGCGTCTATTCTTTTTCCGTCCGATAACGCGATTGGGTTAGGAATAATCAATTTCTTACCGTAAGCACAGTCTATTTCCGTCGCCATTCCCTCGTCCGAGAATGCCGCATCAAGACTGACGGTCGGCGCGTCCGTTCCGACGCTTGCTTCGGCAAAGGAAAAAGTCGGGACACAAAGCAAGCACTGTCTCTTATACACATCTGACGCTG